>CABXNE010000048.1 GCA_902513515.1 uncultured SAR86 cluster bacterium | reverse complement strand
CGTAAGAAGAATTGTTGGCTCGGATGAAGTGGAAGTTCGTTCCCTAGGGGGAATGGAGGCTTCGGGGATTTCATCTTGGAACTCTCCCGGTTTTAATATAGTTGCATCCTCTTTAGATAAAATTTACGGCGATGTTGTCTCTGTTCCGGGGCTCATGATCGCAGCATCAGACACCAGACATTACTCTAAAATTGCTGATAACTCTTTTCGGTTTAATCCGTTTTCTATTGTTCCAGAAGATATGACAGGTTTTCATGGGACTAATGAAAGTATAGATGTTGATAGCTTTGTTGCAGGTGTTAAAACATATGTTGAAATTATTGCCGAGGGTTCTAGAAACTAGAGTTTGTTATGGGTACAACCAGCCTAGCTTTTAAAGTTTATTTAATTCTTGGTTTTGAGCTGGCTGTTCTTTATGGCTGCTCATTTTTTATTATTCAACAATGCAAGAAAGCTTTTTATGCAAATAAGACATTCTTAGGTATTGCTTTTGCAGAGGCTGTAAATCCGAACAGACAGATTGATATTTGTATCGTACAAAGCAAAGCCACCACGCTTTTTTTCTTTTGGTTTATTTTATTTGCCATTATTTCAATGTGGACGGCTACAGCTTTCATAATATTTTCAAGCTCATTTATCCAATTTATCTTTATGACTATTAGCGCCATAGGTTATGGCTCAGTTATAGGCTTCATCATTATGGATATGGATGAAAATGATGGTATGACAGGGCTTAAAGGCGCGACTTTAACGACTGCTGCAATGTTTATCTTAGTCTCTGTCAGTGGAATTAACTTTGCAAATCCAGCTTTTGTAATAACAGTTTCACTTTTAATTTTATTATTAATTATTTGGGAGCTTTTCGCACTTGTCATAGGCATATCGAGAGGAGCACAAAAAATAAAAGCAGTGACAGGAATTGTCATTTTCTCTATGTCATTACTCGCTTCTATTAGCATGGTTAATGTGAGTTCTGATCAAGGTTTAAATGATTGGAACACAGCCATTGATCTTGCCTTCAGCATGTACATAGATATCATTAATATTATTTTGTCTTTCCTAGAAGCCATGGGCAGCGCCAGCTAATATTTACATCACATGAATTCTAGATATAAATTACAAAGACTTCCTAATGGTCATAATAATGAGGCTCAGCTCCAATCAATTTATGATTTAAATCAGGCCAATACCCCAGAGGTAGGCTCGCTCGAATCCATGCACCACTTAAAACAATTAATTGAGTTTAGTTCATACAATTTATTGGTCTTAAACAATGATGAGATTGTTGGATTTATAATTTGCATGAGAGAGGGTTCGTCTTATAAGTCAGAAAATTACAAATTCTTTACTCAAAGGTTAAAAAAATTTATGTATGTAGACAGAGTTGCAATTGATAAGCGGCATCGAAGAGGGGGTCTAGGCCGAGCTATTTATAAAGATATATTTGCTCAAACCGATGGTGATGATTTACCTATAGCTTTAGAGGTAAATACTCAGCCTGTTAACCAACCCTCCTTAGACTTTCATGAAAAGATGGGCTTTGATAAAGTTGGTGCCAAAGATTTTGATGACCACAGCGTTGCTTATTTCATTAAATAACAACATGAAACACATACTCTATTTATTATTTCTTGCTTTTTTTGCAGCCAGCTGCAACATTGAGCCCCAGTCTCCTATTAAATTAATGGATTTTACTAACGATATCTCTGTGAAAAAATTAGGCCAAAGGCTGGTTGATCTGCCGCATGGCTTGAATTCGATGGAACCAAGTACGAACGAAGCTCAGGAAATTTTTATAGCTGTGCATGGAGGTAGTAGTGAGGGCTATGAATGGATATACCCTATTAAAACAATTGATTCAGAGCAGAAGCATATGTATTTTTATCGCTGGGCTGATGATGGATGCTTTCAAGATTCTGCTGAAAAATTAGTAAAGGAGATCGCGGACATTTTGAATCAAAATAAATCTTTTAAAAAGGTTTCTTTAATTGGTCATAGCTATGGAGGAGTATTGGTCTCACATGTTTTAAAAAATTGGCAATTCACAACCCCTATAGAAGTTCATGTTGTAGCATCTCCTCTGTCAGGCACTGCTATGCT
>CABXNE010000047.1 GCA_902513515.1 uncultured SAR86 cluster bacterium | reverse complement strand
ACATAGATTTCATTGGCTCTTGGGGTCCAATGATTCTTGGTCATTCAAATCCAATCATTTTAGATGCAATTAAGGCTCAGCTTGAGCTTGGAACAAGTTACGGCGCTCCAACAAGTCTAGAAAATACTCTTGCAAAGATGATTAAAAGTCAGGTGCCATCAATGGAAAAATTGAGAATGGTTAATTCTGGAACTGAAGCAACCATGAGCTGCATTAGACTTGCTAGAGGCTATACAGGCAAAAATAAAATTATTAAATTCACTGGTTGTTATCATGGACATGTTGATTCTTTGCTGGTGAAAGCAGGTTCTGGTGTTTCTACTTTTGGTTTACCGGACTCTCCAGGAATACCCAAAGATTTAGCAGCCCTTACATATAGCTGTCCTTATAATAATGTTAAAGCGTTATTAGAAGTTGTAAACGAAGTAGGCGGTGATCTTGCTGCAATTATTGTTGAGCCCATTGCTGGAAATATGGGATTCATTCCAGGAAATCCTCAATTCCTTCATGCCTTAAGGGAATTGTGTAATGATCATGGTTCTCTTCTTATATTCGATGAAGTCATGTCAGGTTTTAGAGTGGGCCTTGGAGGAGCACAATCCATTTACCAAATTCAACCTGATTTAACCGCACTTGGAAAGGTTATAGGTGGTGGGTTGCCAGTTGGAGCTTTTGGAGGAAAACAATCTGTTATGGATCAACTCGCCCCAATGGGTCCTATATATCAAGCAGGGACATTATCTGGGAATCCATTAGCAATGAGTGCCGGCATTGCTCTATTGGATGCTTTGATCAAAATAAATCCATTTGATGAATTAGAAAAAGCCTCCTCAAAAATAATGATTCATACAAAACATCTAATGGATGCTAAAGGCATACCATTTTCAACCTCTTCTATTGGGGGCATGTTTGGTTTTTTCTTTAGTGAAAACTTGCCGAATAATTTTGAAGATGTTGTTCAAAGTGATGATGGTATGTTTAAAAAATTTTTTTATGCTGCCCTAAATCATGGGATATACTTTGCTCCTTCAAAGTATGAAGCTGGATTTATATCCTCAACTCATGATCAGTCAATAATTGATCAAACAAAAACTAAGATTGAAGAAGCAATCAAGGAATTATAAAAATGAAAAATGATATTAGCGCAATTGGAAATGCCCTTGTGGATACTGTTTTTAAGGTTGAGCATAGCCTTATTTCAGAGCTTGGCTTGGAAATAGATCAAATGACTCTCTCAAGCGCTGAAGAACATGCGCCAATAATAGAAAGGCTTATAGCCTCTGGCGCAGACACTGTTTCAGACTGTGGTGGTTCTGCGACTAATAGTCTCGTTGCAGCAGCTAGTTTTGGTGCCAAGTGCTTTCATACCTGCAAAGTTTCTGATGACCAAGATGGAATTGGGTATCTTGAAAGTCTAAATGAGGCTGGAGTTGGCCACAAAGGAAATATGGCTTCTGCTAATGCTATTCCAACTGGTAAATGCCTCATTCTTGTTACTCCGGACGCTAAAAGAACAATGACTACTGCATTAAATGTGAGCTCATTGATGGATGAAAGTGATCTAGATCTAGGTCAGATAGCAAATTCTAAAATTTTCTATATTGAAGGATATATGGTTACAAGCGAGGAAAATTATAAAGTTACCTTACAGGCTCTCAATCATCTGCAAAAGTTTCCAGATGTAAAGATAGCCTTGTCTTTATCTGATCCAGGAATTGTCATGGGATTTAAAGATAAATTTCATGACATGGAATCTTTTGGCTTGGATTATATTTTTGGCAATGATGATGAGGCCATGGCCTTTGTCGATGCAGAAAATATTGATGAAGCATTTACCAAACTACAAGGGAAATCTTACACCTCAATAATTACGATGGGAGAAAAAGGTAGCGCAGTGATTACAAGCGATGAAATAATTCAAACTCCTAAAGTTAATATTGAGCCCGTTGATACTAATGGTGCTGGAGATATGTTTGCAGGCAGCTTCTTATATGCATTGCTGCAGGATAATGATTTAAGGTCTTGTGCTGAATTTGCAAATTATGGAGCCTCAAAGGTTGTAGAAACATTTGGGCCAAGACTTAGCCAAGAATTATATAGAGAAGTATTAAATAATTATAAAAAAAGCTAGCTTATTGGTCCGCTTTCTGATAATTTCATGCGCCTAAAAACTTTTATTAATTAAAATATGCCAAAAAAAGCAGA
>CABXNE010000046.1 GCA_902513515.1 uncultured SAR86 cluster bacterium | reverse complement strand
ACTTTCGATATTCAATGTTTGTTTGTTTCAGAAAATCTAATGCTTGGTCCTCGAATTCATTATGAAATTGAATAATAGCGCCTGTTTCTTCGGCAAAAAGATATTGCATCTTGCAGTCATTTTGAAAATTCTCTGGGACGAAAATTTCCATCCCAATCTTATTAGTAAATGATAATTCTGCAGCAGCGATAAATAATCCTCCGTCAGAAATATCATGCAAGGCAACGATCCAGCCTCGCCCTATTAACTCCTGAATTGAATTAAACAGGGTTTTAAACGATTCAACATTGTCGATATCTGGAACCTGTTGAATGCTTGAAGAAGTGACTTCCTCAAAAATAGAGCCACCTAATCTAGATTGATCATTCAAAAATAAATGATATAGATCTTTCGAACCATGTTCTTTAAATTCAGTTGTTATGGCCAATGATACGTCTTCAACTGGAGCCATAGCAGTAATGACGCCCGACAAGGGGCTCTTCACTTGAAGCTCTTGATCGTCTTCATTCCACTTTGTTCTCATAGACAAAGAATCCTTGCCTACTGGTATAGCTATCCCCAGCTCAATACAAATCTTTGATAGAGCTTCAACTCCTTGTCTTAAGGCATAATTCTCTTCTTCATCTCCACAGGCCGCCATCCAATTTGCAGAAAGCCTAACTAAATCTAAATTCTTGACTGGAGCAGAGATTAAGTTCATTAATGCCTCAGCCAAAGCCATCCTCAGCGATGCTGCTGGATTTTTAATTGCAAGAGTTGGCTTTTCTCCAATTGATAAAACATCTCCTTCATTGCTAAGAAATGATTTAGTAGACATTGCATAGTTTGAGGTGGGCACTTGGTATCTCCCCACCAATTGATCTCGAGCAACTAACCCACCAACAGTTCTGTCACCAATGGTAATTAAAAAGGATTTAGAAGCCACAGATGGATGCGAAAGGACTCTCTGGATTGCTTCAGATAAATCTAAATCATAGTTGCCATAATCAATTGCTTGATTAATTCTTGGATTATTAACCACCATATTAGAAATAGGCAAGTCGCCAAATAGCATTGATAGAGGAACTTGTACAGGGTATTCATCTCTTCCAGGATCATAAACCTCTACCGCATCTGATGAGGTGGTTTGTCCCACAAAAGCAACAGGACATCTTTCTCGTCGACATATATTTTTAAAAATATCTTTGTTAGATTTTTTGATTGCTAGAACATATCGCTCTTGAGATTCATTTGACCAAACTTCCATAGGAGAAAGGCTTGGATCAGCAACAGGTATCAAGCTCAAATCTATGGCAACACCTAAATTGCAGTCTTTAGCTAATTCTGAGCATTGTAGACACAAAATATTCAATGCTGCCTGGGTAATTGATGCTATTGTCCAAGAAGAATCCTTGTTTGATCTAATCAAAAAGACAAGCCAAGGCAATAAATTGGATTTGATTTCAGCCTATAAAGATAACGCTGCTGTTATTTCAGGAGTTGCAGAGACGTAAATTTTTTGCGGTGTAACATCCTCCCATTCTTCAAATCTTAACGGACGATTATCTAAAGCAGACGGCAATCTAAATCCGTAATCAACTAGAGTTTCTTTTCGTGATCGATCTCCTTTATACATACCTCCAATTTGAGGAACTGATACATGAGATTCATCCATAAAAACTATTGCATTTTTAGGCAAATAATCAAAAAGACATGGCGGTGGTTCGCCCGGATTTCGACCTGAAAGATAGCGTGAATAATTTTCTATACCTTGACAATATCCCAACTCCTTCATCATTTCTAAATCGTAATTTGTTCTCTCTTGCAACCTTTGCGCTTCAACTAGCTTTTCATTATCTCTTAAAAATTTAATTCTTTCTTTTAACTCTTCTCGAACAATTGTTAGGCAGTCCAGAACTGTTTCTTTAGGTGTAACGTAGTGAGTTTTGGGATAAATCGTTGCACGAGGCGTTTCATTAATTACTTCTCCAGTTAATGGGTCTATCCACAACAAGCGCTCCACCTCATCTCCAAATAATTCAATTCTTAGCGCATTTCGCTCTGAATCAGCTGGATAAATATCGATGACATCTCCTCGAACTCTAAAAGTTGCGCGTCTAAAATCAATATCATTTCGAGTGTACTGCATTGAAGATAAACGACGCAAAATAGTTCTCTGATCAATTGTTTCGCCTCGGTCTAAATGCAGGATCATATTGAGATAGGATTCAGGAGCACCTAGACCATATATGGCTGATACAGTAGCAACAACGATCGTGTCATTTCTTTCAAGCAAAGCTTTGGTTGCGGAAAGGCGCATTTGCTCAATATGCTCATTAATGGATGCATCTTTTGCAATGTAAGTATCTGAGGTAGGGACATAAGCCTCAGGCTGATAATAATCATAATAAGAAACAAAATATTCAACTGAATTATTTGGAAAAAAATCTTTTAACTCTCCATACAATTGAGCTGCCAATGTCTTATTAGGAGCCATAACCACAGCAGGTCTCTGAGTTGATTCAATAATTTTAGCCATAGTGTAAGTCTTCCCTGATCCTGTC
>CABXNE010000045.1 GCA_902513515.1 uncultured SAR86 cluster bacterium | reverse complement strand
CTGAACGTCATCGTTGGTGGTATCAAACGTAAAGGTTGCGAGCGTGCTGCTTGAGCGAATTGAAGACAGCTGAGAGTTACCTGTGCCACTGACATCAAATTCTAAAATACCACTAAAAAACCCACTGTAGCTTGAGGCACTGGATGAATAAAATTCTGCATGTCTAAATTCACTAAGAGTTTGTGAAGTTTCCCAAGTGTTGAAATCGCTGATGTTCTGATTAGTTATTGCTTGATTGAATGAGCCAGTTGAAAAAGAATCATTGTTGCTGTCGTAATTAACCCCTAAAGTCATGCTGCCAGATTTGTATGGGTCAGAGGAGGTCAGCATGAGTCCATTAGGATAGGTATTCTCTCCACCAAAAAAACATCCGCTGTCATGGGAAGTGGCACATTCGATGGGAGAAGTACCATAGACAAGTCCTAAACCATTATTGTCTGCATTGGTGGCGCCTTGATAAGACCAATAGTGATAACCATCCATGCCATGACCAGTATCCCCTGCTGAGTATCGGGTGGTGTCGTTCTTACGGTAGTCAATATTAGAAATTACTACGTTGAGTAAACTTTGCTGATCATCTCGAGTGGTGACTCCGGAGGCACCATTGTATGAATCTTTGATAGAAATTTGAGCCCATAACCCAACACCCACACCGTTTGGGTTTAGCACTTGCCACCAAAGAGACATCCCCTCTGGAACATATTGGTAAGTACTATCAAATCGATCAGACGCTATGGGAATGCTACTAACGAGGCTCTGACTGTGGAATTCGTAAACTTTGTCATAAGTATTACACTGCGTTGAATTAAATCCCATGGCTGCACAGTAATCTAATCCAACATCCCCATAGGACCATGCAGAGCGATTAATAAAGTTAGGATAAAAATAATCATTGGCGGTACCAGTGGGAGCAAAGTTTTCACGCGGATTAACTACATATGCGTAAACCTTTTTTGATGTGTTTACAGAAGTAAAAGTAGAGTCTGTCTGAATTATTCCAGCAATGGTGACCTGATCTTCGTAAAGGTTGTAGGTTGAGGTTGCTGCATTTCCTTGTGTTCCTGCGGAGGGTGCAAAGGTCAAGCCTCCATTACCGGCAACTGTTCCATAACCTTCATCCCCTCCTTGGCCGTAATGTGAATCTTGAAATAGATAAGCTTCGTAGGCTCCTGCGCAGCTTCTTGAATTATTTGACGTGCCTTGCCAAGAACAAGCGCTGCTTGCGGATAGATCTCCCGTTAGACCAATAGCTCTGTTGTTATAACTAGTATCAATACCAGGCATCGCCGAATATCTAAGTTGAACTGAATTAGTATTATAATCAAGCACTAACTCATATGTGGCAGTCAAAGTTGAGCTGCTGTAAAGTTCGAATCCATACCATCCGATGATAAATAATCCAGTTGTACCTGTTTGATCAACATAATAACCTCTTGAATTAGTATCAAGCTTTTGTGCCGTCCAGAAAGGGAACATGGAATAATTTAAAACTTCCGTATTAACACCGATATCAAGGGGTTCATTGCCCTCATCCCATGTTCTATTATCATAAAGTGTGTCGAGGGCATAACCTTTTTGTCCACCTTGGCTGTTTCGTTGATACTCGTTATCGCCAAGCCGAGAACCCAGAGAGCTAACATAGCCATTTGAGTGTAACCAAAGGGATGTGATGCTTTGATCGTAATAAGTAAAAGCTGATGGAAGATCGATCTCAATTGACTTGTGATAACACCCATTAATATTGCCTGAGCATGCTGAAGACCAATCAATCTGAGTCCCGCCTAGCGTGTTATTAATGTCATTTAACAAATCATCATCGTTGTCCCAGCTTGTGGAGTAATCGGTAATACTTGTATATCCGCCTAGAGCTGAATTAAAGTTAATATCAGCTGCAGACTTATCAGTGGTCATAAACCAAAAATTACCGGCTGTTCCTGCAGTGATAAATTCTGAGTTGCTGATGGTAGTGGTAACAGCAGTACCTAGGGGACTATAGTACTTTCCATCCACTGAAGCACTGTTGGGTGCAAAGGCATACTCTCCATTGCCCGAAGTATCAATGGGGAAATAATAACGCCAATTGAGTGCAGTTCCAGAATTGATTTCTACTGGTACAAAGTTGTTTGTGGTGTCATATACACTGGTAAGACTGGTTGTATTTGTTGTTCCGACTTGCTCTAAAGTGTATGCAGCGAGGCTTGATCCAGACGGACCACGCGTGGCTGTTGCACTAAAGCCACTTCTTGAAGCCGAGTTATAGGCTGCTGAGTAACGTAAAACGCCTGAACGAAGCTCTTCAACGTTGCCTACATTGACAGTAAAGGCATCGGTGGTGGTGTTGCCTCCTGCAGTGGCAGTTAAAGTTAAGCTGTAGCTTTTTGCGGTTTCAAAATCCAAGGTTGCATTGGTGGTGACATTGCCCGAGCTGTCAACGGCAAAATTACTGCTGCCGGTTCCACTCAGTGCGTAAGAAACGGTTTCACTCTCAGGATTGGTGATGCTTGAGCTTCCAACAGTAGTCCCTGAGCTAGAAGATTCTGCTAAGGCAGCACCGCTGTTGGCTAGGGTTACGGCTAAGGTA
>CABXNE010000044.1 GCA_902513515.1 uncultured SAR86 cluster bacterium | reverse complement strand
ATAATTCACGCCTAATTTTTTAAGTAATTATGAAAAGAACATTTCAACCAAGCACATTAAAAAGAAAGCGAACTCATGGTTTTAGGGTAAGAATGTCAACAAAAGCTGGCAGGGCTGTTATTGCTAACAGAAGAAAAAAAGGTCGCAAAGTATTAACCGCTTAATCTTTTAGGCTTCGTTATTTCAAAAAAAATTTATCATTCGGGTTATTCATCAATATTTTTTGATGTAGACTCTCCAAACCAAAAACTAAAGATTGTGGTTAAAAAGAAAGACTACTCTTTAGCGGTCCAACGCAATAAAATTAAACGCTGGATAAGAGAGATTTTTAATAAAAATTTATTGGGCCATGGGTATATAGTGGTTGTAAGGCGAGGGTTTTTAGAATCTGGGTTTAAAAATATATCATTTGATTTTCAGGTTGCTTTAGATAATTTTGTAAATAAGCAGCAAGACGATTAATATGAAAAAGTTTTTAATATTTATGATTGGTTTTTACCAAAAATATTTGAGTTTTTTGTTGGGTAAGAATTGTAAATTTGAACCAACGTGCTCTCAATACGCAAAAGAAAGTATTGAGATTCATGGTGCCTTTGTTGGGGGTTACCATTCTTTGGTTAGAATTTTAAAATGTGGGCCATGGTCAGCTGGTGGAGTAGATGAGGTAAAAAAATGAATTGGAGATATATTTATATTGGTGCTGTTGTTGCTTTGTCATATGTTTTATTTTTGTCGTGGAACTCGGAAAAAGAAATAAAAAAAGAGTTTGCTGAGGCCTCTGCAATTGAGCAAAGTCAAGCCAAAGAGTCATTACCCCGGGGTGAAACGGAGGGTTTGGTTGAAATACAAAACAGCAAGCTGATTTTGGAAATTAGCCCAACCACCGGAAAAGTGTGGCAAGCCAGACTGAAGGAACACACCTATCTTAATAATAAAGATTCTCTGGGTGTAAGGCTGTTTGGTTTTGATGAGGCGGAAGGTTTTAAGTTTTATTTAAACAGCGGTTTTGGCACTCAGGTTAAAACATTTAAGGTTGTTGAGATATTGCCCTCATCTTTAAGGCTGCTTTCTGAAGATGGAATGGTTTCGAAAGAAATTACTTTAAAAACAGATGATTATGAGCTTTTAATAGAAGACAGGTGGGTTGGACAACTCCCATTAGATGTCCCGGCCCCATATGTGGCAATGTATAGAACTGATCAGCGGCCGTTAGATGCTCGGGATAATTTTTTTGAAAACAGCTCTTACACTGGTGTTGCTTTTAATACACCTAATGAGCCTTATGTGAACACCAGGCTAAGAAGCGTTGGCGAACAAATTGAGTATTTCCAGAGAGGTGGTTGGGTCGCATTTATACAAAAATATTTTATGGCAGCTATTCTTGCTCCATCGGACAGGGTTCAAACATTGTTTGTGTCACCGCCCTCTGATGAGTCCGACACATACCGAATGGGAGCAATTTCTAGAGAGGTTAAGGCTGGCCAGGTCAGCTCTGGTGTTAGTCATAGAATATTCCTTGGTCCCAAGGTAAGGTCGGATTTAATTAGCAGGGCTCCTGATTTAGAGCTAACAATTGATATGGGTTGGTTTTGGTTTTTGTCTCAACCCCTAATGATGTTACTCGGCCTGATAAATAATCTGGTTGATAATTGGGGTGTGTCTATTGTCTTGCTAACAATTTTAATTAAATTGTTGTTATGGCCTTTGTCTGCAAAAGGTTTTTCTAGTATGGCAAAAATGAGAACGGCGGGCCCAAAACTAAAAGAAATCCAAGAAAGGTATAAGGATGACAGAGCAAAACTTGGAACAGAGATGATGGCCTTATATAAAAAAGAGGGCATTAATCCAGCGGGCGGATGTTTTCCGCTTTTGCTTCAAATGCCAGTCTTTGTGGCGTTCTTCTTCTGTTTAAGGGAGAGTGTTGAGCTCAGACATGAGTCGTTCTTTTTTTGGATACAAGACCTGTCTGCGCCGGACCCATTGTTTATACTTCCAGTTATTTTTGCAGCGCTTATGTATTTAACACAGCGGTTAAACCCGCAGCCCCCTGGTATGGATCCAACCCAAGCTCAGATAATGAAGTTTATGCCGGTTATGATAGCTGCAATTTTTGTAATTATGCCAGCGGGCCTTGTGCTTTACTCTGTGGCAAACAGCGCTATTTCTCTTGTTCAACAAAAGGCAATGTATAAGAAATATGGTGCTCCAAGCGCACCTGCATAGTTTTGATTTTTGCGCTTGCAACCCCCGTAGCCCAATCTGCTATAGGTGTATTTAGGCTCTCGGGTGCTGGTTGTTGTGAAACATTTAACAGGGTGCTCAGCAAACCTGTTTCCGATTATCGAAAGGTATTTTTAAG
Organism: uncultured SAR86 cluster bacterium; assembly: GCA_902513515.1. Lineage (GTDB taxonomy): Bacteria > Pseudomonadota > Gammaproteobacteria > Magnimaribacterales > D2472 > D2472. Next base: position 577 of record CABXNE010000044.1, on the reverse strand, counting down.
AGATGTTCTTTGGGGTGGGGCTCTTATCGATAGGTGTTCGGTTGTTTTTTATTCGGCTCCAAGCAGTTACACCGGTGAAGATTCTGTTGAGGTGTTTTGTCATGGGGGCCTTTCTGTTATTAAGTCATTAACGGGTGTTTTTCTTCACCTTGGCTTCAGGGAGGCTGATCCTGGTGAGTTTTCAAGGGTTGCTTTTGAGAACGGGAAGCTTTCCCTAAACGAGGCCGAGGCGGTTGTGGATCTTATTCATTCTGAAGATGAAAGCAGGGGGCTGCTTTCCTCAGAAGCGGTTGCTGGCAAGTTGAGCGATATGATAAAAACCCTAGGCGATGAGGTTGATGCTTTAAGGGTTTTTATAGAGGGAAGTATAGATTTTTCTGACGAGGGCTATGATTTTATTTCTGAGGGGTCGGTGGATGAAAGGTTGGTTGATATTAGGTCTTCCTTGGGGGGCTTGATTGACTCCTCCTTGGTGTCAACAAAAAAACTAACAAAAAACAGAGTTTTGTTTTTTGGCCCTCCCAATACCGGTAAATCCTCTTTGTTTAATAGAGTCCTTGGGTTTGAAAGGGCTCTT
>CABXNE010000043.1 GCA_902513515.1 uncultured SAR86 cluster bacterium | reverse complement strand
ATAACGAGCAAACAAGTAAGCTAAAAGATAACTTTAACTTTTGGCTGACTTGCTTTGCAGTAGTTTCTCAACAATCTTTAACAAAAGATGCGCAAGATTATATTTCTAAGACTTATGGAAATCAAAGATTGCAAAAATTCAAATCTTTGATTAAGGGAAGAAGTTCGGAAAATATTCAAGAAATTATTAACAAAAAACTTTTGCAGGCATCTGAAGATCTAGCAAGCTATAGAAGTATTTCTATGAATCAAGACATAGAATCAACTGTTACATACCTATCCGAGAGATTCAATATTGATAACTTGGATAAGATGATAATTAACTTTTATAAATCTGATAATTTTTAATAATCCAACAAAATTGGAGATCAATCATTCTTTTTGGCAGGTTACTTTAAAAATGCAATGATTTCGAGGTGGCCTGTATTGGCAAATTGATCAAAGATACCAATTGATTCAATCTTTCTGTCTACCTCCACAATATCTCTTAGAAATGTTTCTGGGTTACATGAAATATAAATCATATTTTTAAATTGTTTTGATAGATAAATTGTTTCAGCACTTAACCCAGCTCTAGGTGGATCTACTAAAATATGACTGAATTCATACGATTGCATATCAACATTTTCTAATCTTCTGAATAGCCGTTCATTAGCAAGTGCAGATGCTGTTTCATTGTCTGAGAGTCTTGCAGTTTCAATATTGGAAAGATTATTTAATTTTATGGATTCTTTCAGCAGTCTAATTGAATGTCTATTATTTTCAGTAGCAAAAATTTTTTTAAATTTTGATGCCAATGGAAGAGTAAAGCCACCACAGCCACAATATAATTCCAATAAATCCTTAGGATCTTCCAGTTGCTTGGCAATGAATGAAATCATTAAAGAATAAAGATAAAAATTAGGCTGAAAAAAAACTAAATCATTTTGCATGATCTTAAAACTAGAGTTATCGTAATTGCAGATCACTTCTAGATTTTCTTCGCGAATTAATACTTTTTGTTTTTTGCTTCTTCCAATAACAGATAGATTTTCTATGCTAGCTTCAATATCCTTTGCTGCTAGAATCCAATCTTCTTGAAGTGGTTTATGGTAAATAAGCGTGGCCAAAACTTTTTTTCCCGAGGTTCTAAAATTGATTTGAAATAATTTCTTTTGCATTGGCTCAGAATTGTAAATTTTAGATAGCAAATTGGGCATTAGTTGTTGAATGCTAGGATGAGGAATAGATGATTTTTCCATGTATATTTTTTTATCATCTTTTACCATTGTGTATGAGTTTTTGCTGAAACCGAATTCGGCTCTTGCTCTATAGCCAGTTGCTGGTGATAAATGAATCTCAGGCTCAATTTCCGTATAGTTACTCAGTTCGCGAGAGAATTTGGACAACTTATTCATATCAAATTAATTGCGAGTATAATAAGACTTATAAAAACTAGATTTAAGGTTAAAAATAGAATAATAAATTTAGGAATAGTGATGTTACTAAGATCATTCTCTAAATCTTTTGAGGTGCGAACACCCATTAATGAAGCTAGTATTCTTTTGAACCACATAATATGACAAGCAAGATTATCACAATAACCAATACTGCCGAAGATTATCTATCTAAGTTAATAGATGAGAAGAATGACCCTGGAACTGCTGTTAGAGTTTTTATCTCAGATCCTGGTACTCCGAATGCTGAAACTTGTTTGGCTTATTGCAAGCCTGATGAAATTGTTCCGTCAGACACTTTAATCTCGTTGCCAAAACTTTCTGTGTATGTGGAAGAGAGAAGTATTCCTTTTCTTGTGGATGCTGAGGTTAACTATGATGTTGATAATTTTGGTGGCCAACTCACAATAAAAGCTCCAAATGCAAGATTGCCAAATATATCGCCTGACAGTCCATTAGAAGATAGGATTAATTACGTTATTTACAATGAAATCAACCCTATGCTTGAGTCCCATGGCGGCGTGGTGAGTTTAATGGAAATAACAGATGATATGTATGCGGTTCTTCAATTTGGAGGTGGCTGTCAGGGTTGTGGGATGGTTGATGTAACTTTAAAAGACGGTATAGAAAAAACTCTCTTAGAAACCTTACCAGAATTAAAGGGCGTTAAAGATATGACAGATCATAGTCTGGATGAAAACGCATTTTACAAGGAAGAATCGTAAACTGAAATGATGACCCCAATCTTTGGATGATCGAAATAATGAGATTCATTTTTAAAAATTCTCCTTTCTTCATCTAATAAATATTTTACTTTACCGACTTCTATAGGTTTCGGTTGATCAGCCCTGGCTTGAGTTATTTCCTGATCAGGTTTATAGATTTCATCGGAGTTTATTATCTCAGCACCTATCTCAATCTCATGATTTATAACATTATCAGGAATGGAGTTTTTTAAAGCGTCAAACTTTATTTCTTTTATTAAATCTGGATTATTGTCTGTTCTAAGATTGCCTTCAAGATAAGCAATCACATCAAGATGCAAGTATCTGCTTTTATAGAGCTTAATTAAGAATCCGTTATCATCAAATATCTCATGCACAAAAGGGGAGTCGCCTTTCCCAAGGGCGGGCTGCAGCCATGACAGCTTATACAGAATTCGATACTCTTTTCTTCGATCAAGCCTTCGATATATATTATCAAGCTGATTAAGGTTTTGCTGTCTTTCATACCATTTGCTTTCATTTATTTTCTTTCTTGATATTGGTAGATCGCTGGCTTGTATTTGTTCATTCTTATTATTATCAATGATTAACTGATCTATCAATAAGTCAGTCTCTTCAAAGTCAAAAGATTGGAAGATTTTTTTTTCATTAAGAACAATGTCAGGTTTATCTAGCAAAGCGATGGTATCAATATCCTTTAGATTTAAATCTCGAGGCTCAAGCTTTTCATTACCAATTATTTCAAGCTGCTCAAAGACAATGACTTCAATCATATATTCTTCTTGACTCTC
>CABXNE010000042.1 GCA_902513515.1 uncultured SAR86 cluster bacterium | reverse complement strand
AAATAATCCGGGCTTTATTATATCTAAAATGAATGATTAAAAATTCATTCCAAAATTAATTCCAAAGATCTTAGGATCTATAGCAACACCATTTTGGAAACCACCAACAGTCACATCTGTTGAGTAGTATGCATAAATATGATCTTCATCACTCATGTTCCTTACGTATGCTCCAACGAACCAAGCTTCAGAAACAGGAGTATATTTAACAGATAAATCAATCAGACTGACATCCTCAATGTAACCTCGAGGTCTGTTGAATGCAGTACTGTAATAATCATCTCTGTATGAATAATCCACTCTAAATGCCCATGAACCAGCAGCTGTATCTACAAACTTAGTTACACCAAGTCTATAGTTCAACTCTGCAGCCATAGGAAGAGAATTTCCTGATAAATCCTGTTCAACTCCATCAGTTAAAGGACATGGAAGTGTTGTTGAATCCAAGCCGAAGAATGGAACTGTACACAAAGGTCCAAAAGATTTGAACATGTAGCCAGCATCTGTTGGGGTGTATAAAACCAAAGCACCAAGCAGAGGATTTTGTGCCGCTATTCCAAGATAGCAATTAGTTGAAGGAGCCGCTTGTCCAACAAAAACTAAAGGATTACAAGTTGATATCAAAGGTGCAAAGTCAGAAAAGAATCCTGTCGCTCCAGCTGGAAGCGGAAGCCTCTGAGTAGCTTGATTTGGATTCAGTGGATCAACAGACTTAAAGTCCTCAATTTCTGTGCTTGTATGAGATACAAAACCATCAATCATCAAGGTATCAGATAACAACAATGTAAATTCTGCTTCTATACCCTCAATTGTTACATCGGCATTTTGGTTAATGGAAGCACGATTAACAATTTGTGAAAGCTGAAGACCTTCATAATCATTAGTGTATGCAGATACATTTAACTGAAGCGCTCCATCCATAAGAGTACTTTTTAAACCCACTTCAAATACATTTGCAACTTCTGAATCAAAGTTTTCCAGACCTGCAATATCAGTAGTGTTAAATCCACCAGGCTTAAACCCAGTTGAATAAGTGGCGTATAGCAGCTGGTTATCATTTAGATCATGATCAACACCAATTTTATATGTTGATTCTTCTGCACTATAACTTCTAGGTATTGGAGCAGGTTTTACTGTTCCGTAGAAGCCAGCACCTTGGTTTTGAAGGTCAAGCAAAGAGTTAAATGCCTTATCGTTAATTTCAAACTCTGTGTAACGACCACCAAGTGTCAGAGTTGTTCTATCGTTAAGATCAAAATACATCTCACCGTAAACAGCTTCACTGCTTCTATTAATGTTGCTGTCAACATGGAAGTATTGTTGCCACTCAGCTAAATGTTTTGGTCCAATACTTGCATTAGCTCCAGCAATAGCACCATTTTTGGCAGTATTTAATACAAAGCCTTGAGCCTGAGATGGAGGTAATAATCCCGCCATAACAAGTTGCGTTGCTTGCGCAGATGCTACTGGTAAAGTTTGGAACCAAGAGACCCAGAACGGTGCTCCACCATATGGAGCTGAATCTGGGAAAATCGCCCCTAAGGGTCCAGTTGAAACATCACTCCAATAGTTCATGTATGGCGTTCCGATGTTGTAATTGGTTTCGCTATCACTAGCAGAAGCGAAAAGACCGAAAGTGAAGTTAAAACCACCATCATAGTCAGATGAGAATCTTAGTTCATACTGTTCCCACTCAGATTCATTGAAGGATCTGTCCATGGCTTGGTCGCTTGTATAAGTTCTCATACCCAAAGCAGCTCCAGACAAATTACCTTTGGTTGTATCATAGAAAATATTAGATGTAATAGGGCCCATTGAGTATGGAACCACAGATACAGAATGATCATAGTCTGCAAAATCTTCATAATCTCTAGTGTGGTATGAATAGGTGAAGACCATGTTCATGGTATCTGATAGAGCGCTATTAATTTCAAACACAGTATTTTGAAGCTCAGCTGTATGAGATGGTTCAAAATCAAGGTTTACACTTCTTAAATCAGCAGAAGGATTATTCTCATAAATCGTATAGTTTAATGCTGTGTTTTGGTATTGAAGATAAGGGACCCAATGACCATAACTTCCAGGTGACCATACAGCATCGTTGCCACTTTCAAATGGACTACAACCATAGAATGTATCTTGTTTACAGAACTGTCTTGCAGCTCTTAATCTATTATCATCTGCTTGAGTTGTTTCATAGATCAAAGTCATGGTTGTATCGTCTGAATAGTCATACTCAAAAGACATCCTTGCGCCTTGAGTGTTCCTATCATCAAGCTTATTATTTGTATGAGAATTGGTTACGAAACCTTCTCTTTGAAGTGAAGCAAATGCAAATCTTGATCTTAATTTATCTGTTAAGGGCAGATTAACCGCTCCTTCCATGCGCAATGAATCATAATCAGCAACATCAGCTTTTAAGTAACCACCTGCTTCAGCATCAGGTCTTTTTGTGACCATTTGAATCAAACCACCGGTTGTTCCTGCGCCGAACAACGAACCTTGTGGTCCACGCAGAACCTCGACACGCTCTACATCAAAAAACTCTTGCTCATAAAGACCACTAGCAGATGCGCTTTGGCCATTCCAGAAATATCCAATACTTGCACTGGTAGAGTTACCTACGGCAAAGTTACCAATACCTCTTAGAGTAACGCCAGAACCGGAATAAGCTCCCTTTGCAAAACCTAACGTTGGAACTGCAAACTGAAGATCTTCAAAGTTTTCAATTTGTTTCACCTCAAGATCAGCACCTGTTATCGCGGTAATCGTAATCGCAGTGTCTTGAAGGTTGGTTTCTTTTCTTAAAGCAGTAATTACAACCTCTTCAATCTCTCGAGCTGAATCCTCTTGAGCTATAGTTGGTACCGCGCTAAATGAAAATGCTAATAAAAAAGCATAGAAATATCTGTTCATAATCTTCCCCCTTAAAGTTGATTAATTTGAACTTGTAAACAGCATGATATACCTATTAATCAAGGCATACAATGCTTATGATAAAGCTAATTTTAATATAATTTTTGCTTATTTTTAAGAAAAAACTTAAATTATTTAAGCTCAGAAGAACTTTTACCTAAAACCTGCCTGGCAACAATAAGTTGCTGGATTTGTTGGGTGCCCTCAAAGATATCAAGAATTTTGGAATCACGAGAAAACTTTTCTAGCAAATGATCCTCTGAAAAGCCTTTCATAGAGCATATTT
>CABXNE010000041.1 GCA_902513515.1 uncultured SAR86 cluster bacterium | reverse complement strand
CAGGATACCTAAAAACTTCTCGCCTAAAAACTTCTCCAAGACCTAAGAATCCTGGCTTTTGAACAGTCTCTTGAACGCCTGCCTTAGATGAAATACCCAGGAAAAAATCTAGTAGCTCAGGTTTTTTCTCATTAATTATTTCAAGAAGAGAAATCATCAATTTACAATCAGCAATTGCATCATGAGCATCACCTATTTCAATTCCATTGGCTTCTGCTAAATCTGCCTGCTTCAAACTGATTGCAGGGCCGCCCTCATAAAGAGGAATATCTAATAGATTAGGAAAGAAAGCTACAACATTATGCATCATTAATAGAAGATCAAGACGGCTATTTCCATTGGTATTTGTAAGGTATGACTCAAATAAATTCCAATAAAATTGTCTTCTGACCAGCTCTTCGTCATAAGCCATGCCATTAAAGGTTATGAAAACTCCTGGTTCATCAATGGTCCACTGGCGCCATTGACGATTAAGATCTCGCATCATTTCGTAATGGGAATTGTTCGAATGAAAAAGATGAGTTTTCTTATTAGTAACCATTGCCATAGGGCTCGGTATTGCCCATGGTAAAGGAGCACATCCTAGATTTTGCTCATCTAGAATTTCTAAATTACGATTTGCTTGAATAGACCCACACTGAAGTATCTGGGCAAAATCTTTAATTAAGCCAGTTGTCTCAGTGTCGTAAAAAATTAAGTTGTTGCTCAAGTCTATCTTAAGATCTGCTGATATTTGATGACTCTACTTTTGATTTGTCATATTCAGCATACTTTCCAAGCTCATATCTGGCTACGGATCTTCTATGCACTTCATCTGGTCCATCAGCAAGTCGTAAAGTTCTCATGCCAGCATACATTCTTGCGAGTGGGAAAACTTGAGATACGCCTGCGCCACCGTGCATTTGGATAGCTCGATCAATTACATCACAGACAATATTTGGAACAATCACTTTAATTTGAGCAATCTCACTTGCAGCAACTTTATTGCCAACGGTATCCATCATGTAAGCCGCTTGCAGCGTTAGGAGTCTTGCCATGTTCAACTCAATTCTAGAATTGGCAATAATGTCCATGTTGCCACCCAGTTGAGATAAAGGTTTGCCAAAAGCAACTCTGCTTTGAGATCTTTCGCACATCATTTGCAGGGCTCTTTCACCCAAACCAACTGCTCTCATGCAATGATGAATCCTACCTGGCCCAAGACGACCTTGAGCTATTTCAAAGCCTCTACCCTCGCCAAGAATCATATTGCTTTTAGGGACTCTCACATTTGTAAATTTAAGATGGGCATGCCCATGCGGAGCATCATCCCAACCAAATACTTCCATCATTTTTCTTACCTCTATTCCTTCAGAATCCATTGGAACAAGGATTTGAGAATGTCTTTTATGCCTGGGAGAATCTGGGTCTTGATCAGTAACACACATAAAGATAATAATTTTACAACGAGGATCTCCAGCGCCAGATGTCCACCATTTCTCACCGTTAATAACATATTCATCGCCTTCAAGAACTGCAGTAGCAGCCATGTTGGTTGCATCCGAAGAAGCCACCCCAGGCTCTGTCATACCAAAAGCAGACCTAATTTCTCCAGCTAGAAGAGGTTTTAACCAAGTCTCTTTTTGCTCTTCAGATCCATATCTTTCAAGCACTTCCATGTTGCCAGTATCTGGAGCTGAACAATTAAATACCTCAGATGCAATTCCAGTGGTTCCCATTTTTTCTGCAAGATGTGAGTATTCAAAATTACTTAAGCCTGTTCCAAACTCACCCTCATAACCAGGTAAGAAAAAATTCCATAGGCCTTCAGCTTTAGCTTTAGCTTTCATCTCCTCCATAATTGGTGGAACACACCAACGACCACCCTCTTCTACTTGCTGCGCATATGTAGCTTCATTAGGCTTAATCTCAGCGTCTATGAATGCTGAAACTCTATCAACAAATGCTTGAACCTCTGGTCTTAAATCTCTCATGTTTTTCCTCTTATTAATGGATGTTATTTATAATATAAGTATTGTGAATGTTATGGAATAACTTTATTATTAGTAATCAAATTATTCATAACCATAATAACTGCAAGCAAGATGCAAAGCTATAGGATCAAGTAAAAATGAAAATAAGTTCTTTTGATTTAAATCTATTTGTCATCATGAACTCAATTTATACCGAAGGCAGTCTTACCAAAGCAGCTGAAGTAGTGGGTATAACTCAGCCTGCTGTCTCTAATGCACTTTCTAGATTAAGAGAGAAGTTTGATGATGAACTGTTCGTAAGAACTGGCAGTGGTATGGTGCCCACCCAAAAAACAGAAAATATTATTAAAGATATACAAAATGCTCTGCAGCTAATGCAAAAGAGTGTGAATGAGCCTGATGAGTTTGATCCGGTAACCAGTCAAAAAACTTTTAGGATATCTCTTGGTGATATTAATGAGGGTAGAATCCTTGCAATCCTTATGGGTAAAATCGAAAAACTAGCTCCTAACATAAAACTTGAGTGCTACTACACAGCAAGAGACCAAGTTCCTCATGCATTGGCAACCAACGAATTGAGTTTCGCCGTAGACCCTTTTATACCCAATTCTAAAGACACAAATTCAATGAAAGTATTTTCTGATCGATTCGTTATAGCCCATCGAGCCAACCATCCTATCAGCAAAGTTTCAAACATAACCCTAGAAGAAGTGCTTAAATTAAAATATATCAATATTTCCAATAGAAAAAGAGGGGTTTCAGTTGTTGAGATGGAAATGCAAAAAATGCAATTACAACCAGAAATGACCCTTAGAGCACAACATTATCTAGTAACACCTGAGATAGTGAGATCAACAGATATCTGTTTGCTATGCGCTGAGACCTTTGCAAAAAAACATGGGCTTAGTTACATTGAACTTCCTTTTGATGTCCCCCCTCTTGAGCAATATCTAATTTGGCATAGCAGTGATGATAACGATGGATCTCATATCTGGATGAGAGATCTAATTGCAGAATCTTTTAAAGAAGTCAGCTCAATTAAACTTTAAGAGCTTCGCCATAATACTGAAAAGCAGCAATCTTTGGCCCCTTAATATATTTCTTTTTTATATCTTTGAATTTAAATCCACCTGACTGGATAAGCTTTTCAATATCTCTATCTAAGTTACAACCACCTGCTATTTTTTTCCAAGCGGGTGTTATTCGATTTTGCCATTTTTGAATATGAGGCTCAGGGGCTA
>CABXNE010000040.1 GCA_902513515.1 uncultured SAR86 cluster bacterium | reverse complement strand
AAGAAACAATTAGGAATTAGTTAATAGGAGAATATTGTGAGAAGAAACGCTATATCAAGTGCAGTCCAAGAGGAAGAGGCAGAAATTAATATGACACCCATGCTTGATGTTGTTTTCATCATGCTGATTTTCTTTATTGTGACAGCGAATTTCATTAAAGAGCCAGGCCTTGAAATCAATAGACCGGAGTCTGATACATCAGAAACACAAGAAAATGCTGCAATATTAATTGCTATTGGAGCTTCTGGAGAAATTTGGATGGACGGCAGAAGAATTGATGCAAGACAGGTAAAAGCTAATGTTGTAAAGCTACTTGCTGACAATCCTCAAGGATCAGTAGTTATTCAGGCCGATGAAAAAGCGATGGCCGATACAATCATTAAAGTAATGGATGGCTCGAGAGAGGCTGGTGTTTATAATATTTCACTTGCATCTGAACCTAAATAGAGAATTATTTTGAATACGGCTGCTAATAGTGTAAATACTCTAACCCAAACTTTGGCCAAAGTATTTGGGCCATTAGCAGAGCTATATTACAAAGCATTTAATTATAATAAATACCTTGCTGGCTCAGCCTTTGCAGCCTTTATAACTCTTGGCTTATTCTTCTTAATGGTCGCATTGATCAACCTTGGAGATAATAGTTTGCCTACTGATAACTCTCGAAAATTGGGCGATGTAATTATGCCTGATAGAGATATTGACACATTATTTGATAATCTTGATAAACCTGAAGAGCCTGATGAGCAGCCAGAAGATATAGCACAGCCAGAATTAGATCTTGCTCCATTAGAAGGTGTTGATGTCAGCGTTCCAAAGCCAAAAGCTAATTTTGCTGCGGGAGGATCTTTTTTTAGAGATGGTGAATATATCCCTTTATTCAAGGTTACCCCCATCTATCCCAGAAGAGCGCAAGAAAGAGGAATTATGGGTTACGCAATTGTTGCTTTTACAATTACTGAGACAGGAACTGTAGAAAATGCCGAGCCTTTAGAAGGGATGTGTGGAGATCCTACCAATCCTGAAACAGTTTTCAGACCTTGCTCTATTTTTAATTCCGCAGCTTCTAGAGCAGCGTTAAAGCTTAAATATAAACCTAAGATTGTTGATGGAAAGGCTGTTAGGGTAGATGATGTTCCACATAAGTTTACTTTTATTCTTGAGGAAACCTAATGATTAAAACAATTTCACGAAATATTTTTGTTTTATTTGCTCTAGGTTTGACATTAAGCACAACAGATCTTTCTGCACAAAGCAGAGACGGAAGAGCTGACGAGCCATCTGTTGGCGGTAGCTCCAGAAAGGCTGGCAAGACGCGTACATACAAGAAAGCTAGAGTTCTTCAAAATTCCACAGCCAAAAAAATTGTAAAGGTTGTAGAGGCTCTTGAGAGGCAAAAAATTGTGAAAGTGCCGGACCCAGAAAATAAAGGCAAGTTCATTGAAAAAGAAGAAGACGATCCAGATTGGGCAAAAGCTAGATCAATATTAACCGAACTCTCAAATAACAGAGCGGAAATGAAAAGTTACGATCGTTCCGTTGTGTGGAATTATTGGGGGTATATTTATTTCAGTGATGATGATTATGATCAAGCAATGTATGCATATGAACAGCTTCTAAAGGAGCCTGAGGCAACAGTACCCTTAAGAACAGCATCTTTGCTAACTCTTGCTCAATTAAACATGGTTAAAGAAAGGTGGGATAAAGGTATAAGCCTAATTCTTCAATGGATGAATGAGGTTGAAAACGTAACAGCCCAATCATATTATCTTCTTGCTTCAGCTTACTTTCAAAAAAATGATTATGTAAGAGCAAGATCTAACATGGAAGAAGCGATTAGACTTGCAGAAGAAGAGGGCTACAGACCAAGAGAAAATTGGTACGTATTGTTAGCAGCATGCTTCAGTGAGTTAAAAGATAAAAAAATTATAAGTGCTCAGTTTGCTTTAGAACAGCAAGTTGGAATTTATGAAATATTAGTTAATTACTATCCTAAAAAGCAGTATTTTCTTCAGTTAGGAGGAACCTATCAGCAAATGGATAGAGAGGAAGATTATATGCTTACTCTAAAAGCAGCTTATGACAAAGATCTGTTAAACAAAGAAGGAGAGTATCTTGCTTTAGCTCAAATGCTTTTATTGAAGAAGAATCCTTATTGGGCTGCACAAGTTTTAGTTTCTGGTCAGCAGAAGAAGGTAACCATTACTGATGAAGATACTGGAGAAGAAGAGGTAGTTGCGGTTGTAAAAGAAAAAGAGAAGACATTAAAACTTTTGGCTGATGCTTGGAGAATGGCTCAAGAAATCGATATGGCTATTCCGGTATTAGAAAAGGCTGCAAAGATGTCTAAGGATGGGGATACATATGTTCTGTTGGGGAACCTATATCTCTTTGAAGATCGTATGAAAGATTCTATCAGGGCGATTGAAGCCGGCCTAAAGAAGCCCAAGGTTAAAAGTCGATCTCAAGCTCTTTTGGTTTTAGGCCAAGCTCATTTTGAATTACAGAATTTTGAAGAGGCTAAAAAACACTTTAGAGCTGCCGCAAGAGATAAAAACAAAAGAATTAAGAAGACAGCCAATTCTTGGATCAAGTATGCTGAAAATGAAGAAATCCGAGTTAAGAATCTTGCTTTAAGAAGAGACTTTATTCAGCAATCTAAAGCTAAGGCCAAAAGCTAAGAACTCTTAAGCTTTACAAAAATCTCAATCTTAAAATCATATTCATTTTCACTATCTTGTTTAAAAGATTCAGTCGAAACTCTTTCCCAGTTGCTTAAATCTATTTGCGGATAAAAGACATCCCCATCAATTTCACAATCAACTTTGGTTAAAACTATTTTGTTGACTATATTTATGCTTTCTTCAAAGACATAACCGCCCCCAATTAAGACGATTTCATCACTTCCTGTATTATCTTTGTTCCATTGAACAGCCAATTTAATTCCTTGATTTAAGCCTGATACTACTTCCAATCCTTCTTGAGGATTTAATGTAGATGAGATGACTATATTTTTTCTATTCGGTAGAGGCTTGCCAATTGATTCAAAGGTTTTTCTTCCCATGACAATTGCTTTGTTTTGAGTATATGCACTGAAATGCTGAAGGTCTTTTTTTAGTTTCCAAGGAAGATCATTGTTAACGCCTATGACAAAGTTATTGGACAGGGCGACTAAATGGGAGACAATCATTAATCTATATTGCCATTGGAGCCTTTAAGGCCGGGTGAGATTCGTATCCTTCCAATATAAAATCGTCAACAGAGCAATCACTGAGAGTATCAATTGAATCAAGATTAGGCATAATTAATTTTGGAAGTTTTTTGGGCTCTCTGGCGAGTTGTTCTTTAACTTGATCAATGCTGTTGTTATATATGTGAGCATCTCCAAATGTATGCACGAATTCACCTGGCATTAGACTTAAGATATTCG
>CABXNE010000039.1 GCA_902513515.1 uncultured SAR86 cluster bacterium | reverse complement strand
AATTAAATAGAATTCAATTACTTGAAGTGGAACTGTGATTAGCCAGTCAATATATCTATATACAGTTGGAGATGTTCCAGTGTCTACCCAGACACCTCTCATATAGAGATAGTGCCAAAATGCAACACCAGTAACAAGACCAGCAACTGATAAAGATGTTTTCCATTTTCCTTCAACGTTATCTCTTTCTGCGAAAAAGAATACAGTAGCTGCAAGCATAGCTGCAGTTACAAGCCAAAAGGAAATACCTGTTATATCACTAGTTTGAAGATCACCTGTTGAAGCAAATGATGGCATGCTTATCAAACCAATGAGAGTCAATAAATATTTCATTAGAACTCCTTTTATATTTAAATATAACTTTCCCCCATGGAAAGCTTTGCTAAGCATATCAAAAATTAAACTTCTGAGTAAAATTTTTACATATTTAAAAACTATTAAATTTGACAAAATAATCACCAAAAGGTACACAGAAAAAAGTTGCAGAAAAATTAAAAAAAGCTATCATTCACAAGCGTTCGCGGTCCGGTAGTTCAATCTGGTTAGAACGCCGCCCTGTCACGGCGGAGGTTGCGAGTTCGAGTCTCGTCCGGATCGCCATTTGAATATAATATGAGCAGCCAAATCGCACTTATACTTCTCAATCTATTGATTGCTGGGGTGATCTTTAGCCATCTTGTTTTAACCACACCTGTAATTTTTAAAACTCTTGATGAGGTTGAAGCTTCAAAATTTTTACGTACAATTTTTCCACGATATTACCTGCTACTTTTTTTATTATCCTTGCCAGCTCTTGTAATTCTTTATTTCCAAGATTCATCTTTCAGTTGGTGGTTGGGTATTAATATATCTGCTCATGCGTTGATTGGATTGACTGGCATTCCAATTACCAATGCAGCAAAAGACAGAGGTTGGGATAAAATATTCTCATTTTCCCATGGTGTAAGTGTTTATTGCACCATTGTAATTTTTGCTCTTAGCATTATTCAATTCTTTTTAATTGGTTAATTAAATTTTTTTTGCAGTAAAAAATGCAGGACTGAATTAAAAAAAACTAAACTTTTGCTTGAACTTGATGGTTTCAACACCATATTGTTTTCAAAGGGGAAAAATAACTATGGCTAGACCAAAAACAAAATCTTTTCAAACTGAAACCAAGCAGCTTTTGCAGCTGATGATTCATTCTTTGTATTCAAATAAAGAAATTTTTCTGCGGGAGCTTGTATCTAACTCCTCCGATGCACTTGATAAGCTCCGATTCAATGCTATAGAAAACTCAAAGTTACTCGAAGGGGATGCTGATTTAAAAATTGATATCAGTTTGAATTCAAAAAATAATACTTTAACTATTTCAGATAATGGAATCGGCATGACGGAAGATGAAATTATTGAAAATATTGGAACCATAGCTAAATCCGGCACAGCTCAATTTTTATCAGAAATGACCGGCGACAAGAAAAAGGATTCTAATCTTATAGGTCAATTTGGAGTAGGTTTTTACTCTGTATTTATGGTGGCTGCAAAAGTATCAGTCCACTCTAGATCGGCGAACACATCTTCAGATGATGGAGTCATGTGGGAGAGCTCAGGCGAGGATACTTATCAGCTATCAAAGATTCCAAAAGAAGAAAGAGGAACCAAGATTATTATCCATCTGAATGAAGACAACAAAGAATTTTCTGAATTGATGCGAGTTAAATTTTTACTGCAAAAATATTCTCAATATATTAATTTCCCCTTAATTTTAAACCCAGAAGAGGGCGAACCAGAAACCATTAATGACTCAGAAGCTATCTGGTTAAAGTCAAAGAGGTCTGTTAAAGCAGATGAATATAAAGAGTTTTACAAGTTCATATCATATGATGTCAATGACCCTTTAACTTGGATGCATAATAAAGTTGAGGGAAAACAAGAATACTCAAGCTTGCTTTTTATTCCTGAAAAATCTCCATATGATCTCTGGAACAGAGATACCCCAAGAGGCATTAAGTTATTTATTCAACGAGTATTCGTTATGGATGATGCCGCTCACTTTCTTCCGCTATATCTTCGTTTTGTTAAAGGAGTAGTCGACTCAAGTGATTTGCCTCTTAATGTTTCCAGGGAGATTCTCCAAGACCACCCGTTGGTTGACTCAATTAAAAAAGGTCTAAGTAAGAGGGTGCTCGATACTTTGAAGAAAATGCAGAAAGATAAACCCGATGACTACCAGAAATTTTGGAAGGAGTTTGGTCTGGTTATCAAAGAAGGCCCAGCTGAAGATTACGAAAATTCTGAATCTATCGCTGAGCTCTTTTTATTTGCAAGCACTGCCTCTGATGAAAACATAGTTGATACCACCCTTGATCAATATATAGAGCGAATGAAGGATGATGAAGAAAAAATTTATTTCTCTATTGCAGATACATATGAAGCTGCAGCCAATTCGCCACACATTGAACACTTGAAAGCCAATGGAACCGAAGTGCTACTTTTAACTGACAGAATTGACGAATGGCTGATGTCTACTTTAATGCAATTCAAAGGCAAAACATTAATCAATGTTGCTAAAGAAGAATTGGAGGAGGGAGCTAAAAAACCTAGAGTCACAAAAGAAAAGCAGGAAATTATTGATAAGATGAAAAAATCATTGGATGCAAGAGTTTCAGATGTTATTGCAAGCTCGCGGTTGGTTGATTCTGCTGCCTGCTTAGTACTTTCCAAAGACGAGCCAGGAGCTCAACTTAAAAGAATATTGGAAGCGTCTGGGCAAACTTTTGAGGATTCTAAGCCTGTTTTTGAAGTTAATTTAAAACATAAGCTCATTAAAAAATTAGGTACTATGTCAGGCAAAGAATTCTCTAACTTTGCTGAATTTTTATTTGATTATGCAATTATTGCAGAGGGTGGTTCTCCAAAAGACCCTGCTAAATATCTTAGACAATTAGATAAATACTTAGGATAAATGATCATGAAAAAACAAGTTGCAGTTCTCGGAGGTGGGAGCTTCGGCACAGTTTTAGCAAATATTGCAGCATCTAATGGTTATGAGGTTCGTCTATGGGTTCGTGACGCTGAGCAGGCATTAAGAATTAATTCAGAGGGAGCGAATACAACTTATCATCCTGAATTAAAGCTCTCAGATAACATCACAGCATCTGAAGATTTATCAACTGTTGTTTCAGACTCTCAATATATTTTAGTCGCCACACCTAGCATTATATTTGAAGAAGTTGTCTCTCGTTTAGAGCCACTTATTAATTCTGCTGCTGCTGTTATTTCATGCACCAAAGGGATTAAATCTGATCCATTTAGAACGATGACTGATATTATTAATCAGCATTTGGGGCATATTATAGGTGATAAGCTTGGAGCGCTTAGCGGTCCTAATTTAGCCAAAGAAATAGCTGAAAAGAAAGTAGCTGGAAGTGTAATAGCCTCAGAAAATGAAAATGTAGCTTTTGAAATTAAAGCCATGCTA
>CABXNE010000038.1 GCA_902513515.1 uncultured SAR86 cluster bacterium | reverse complement strand
ACTATAAAAAAAATAAGCATTCCTGAAACTCTGTGAGATATAGATATTAATGCAGATAATGGGAGTTGGATTTTAAATAAATTAATATAAACTGGTTTTATAGACATTTGTTACTTTTGTGGTACTTCACCAGGTCTAAATTATACGTAATTTAACTAAGAAAATCTTACTTTTTAGATTTTTTTATATGCTTTATAAGCCTTTTTTTCTTTTTTATTTGGCGAGAAGATAGCTCATTTTTTTTACCCTCGTAAGGGTTGTCTCCTTTTTTAAATATAATGCTTAATTCAACGCTGTTTAGATTAAGTTCTTCTCTAAAAGAATTGATTAGATAGCGTTTATAATTTGATGGAATTTTGGTAGAAAAGTTTGAATGTATTATAAATTTTGTTGGATGAATGCCTCCAAAATGGACATATCTCATTTTAATTTGTCTACCAGAAATGCTTGGAGTATTAGTAGAGTTTATAAACTTTAAAAGTAACTTATTTAACTTACCAGTAGAAAATTTAGTTTTTGCTAATTTATTTACCCTATCAAGTGTCTTAAATAGTTTTTTAAAGCCACGTTTCTGAAGCGCTGAAATTTCAACCAAGATCAGATTATTCAAGGCTGAGTTTTGAAATTTTTTAGTTTCTTTAAGATCTGATAAAGTTTCAGCAGAAAGCTCATCAATTTTGTTCAAAGCAACCACTACTGGCTTTCCATAGCCTCTTATTAAATTCAAGATCCTAAGATCCTGATCCACTATTCCATCTGATGCATCAATTAGCATTAAAACAATATCCGACTCATCTACAGCATGCATCGCCCTTACGTAAGAAAAATACTCTACAGCATGACTCTGTTTATATTTTTTTCTAATCCCGGCAGTATCAATAAAAATAAAATTTTCATCGTCAAATATAAATGGGACGTGAATAGAATCTATAGTTGTACCAGGCACATCGGAAACAATTAAACGATCTTGTTTTGTAAATTGATTGATAAATGTAGACTTGCCTGAATTTGGTCTACCAATCACAGATATTTTAGTTCCTAGTAGCTCTTGGTTATCACTAGTTTCTGGGGGTTGAATAAATTGTTTTGAGATAAAAGTTTGTAGCTCTTTTATTCCTTGAGAATGTTCTGCGCTAATTTCAAGTATATCTCCAGTGCCAAATTTTAAAAGATCTTCTTTTGCATTTGATCTTTTTTTTATGTCAATCTTATTTAAAACAACAAAAAATTTTTTATTCATTTTTCGTATTGATTGGAATAGATCTATATCATCTGCAGTCAGCTCTTCTGAAGCATCAATTAATAATAATATAAGATTTGAATCCTCAGCAGCTATTAAAGCCTGCTCAGTAATTGCTGAGCTAAATTCTGTTACTTCAGATCCAACTCCACCAGTATCAATTACTAAATATTGCTGATCTTTGAAGTTGGCATAACCAAAATTTCTATCTTTAGTAAGACCAGAAAAATCAGAAACAATTGCATTTCTAGTTTTTGTGAGCTTGTTAAATAAAGAAGATTTCCCTACATTTGGTCTGCCAAGAATTGCGATTGAATTTAACATTTTGAAAAGACATTTTAAAGCTTAATTGCAGCTATATTAGAATCCTGATCAACAACATATGCAAACTCTCTAAATGTAATAATGCTCATTATTGGATTTCCAGAGACTTTTTTCCTTCCAACAGTTACTCCAGTCAAGGGATTAATTGCATGAACGTAACCATCTAAATCCCCAACCAATAATAAATTTTTATATGCAGCCGCGCTAGACAATTGTCTTCTTAAGTACTCCTCAGAAATCCATGATGGAGATAGATTCGCTAAGGAAAATGACAGAATTGATCCATTATCTTGAATTACCATGATCATATTATTAGCTACTATCGGAGAATAAAATGATGAAGCATTTGAGTTCCATACTGGCCTTTTTTGAGCAATATCAAATGCTGTTAAATTCCCTTGATAGTTAGTAGAAAAAATTAATTGCTTGGCTAAAACTGGAGCAGAATCAGCATCTATTAAATTCTCAAGCTCTGATGAGCCCTCTACAAAAGAAATGGGTGCATCCCAAAGAAAAAAACCTGTATCTAATTGAAATGCTGCTAAGCGTCCATTATCAAAAGTAGAGAAGACGGTTCCATTTTCAATGATTGATTCACCTGTTCCGCGAACAGTTAAAGCGGGTAATTGAGATCTAAAAGACCATTTTTTTTCACCTGATGAAGCGCTCAAGGCAACTAATTCACCAACAGAGTTTTTTGCTAGAATCAATGAGGCGCTAACAACTGCATTCGATAAAACTTCACCGCCAATATTTTTTTCCCAAATAATATCTTGAGTCTCTGAGTCAATTGCAATAACAAAGCCATTAACATCGGACACAATTAATTTACCAAAA
Organism: uncultured SAR86 cluster bacterium; assembly: GCA_902513515.1. Classification (GTDB taxonomy): domain Bacteria; phylum Pseudomonadota; class Gammaproteobacteria; order Magnimaribacterales; family D2472; genus D2472. The sequence continues at coordinate 1,282 of CABXNE010000038.1, read as the reverse complement.
CCGGAAGCGACACCAGCAGCTAATTCACGATCAATATTTATTTTCCAATTTACTTTTCCGGACCGCGGGTTGGTTGAAAAAATATTTCCTTCTGGATCAGCAATTAACATATTGCCTGAATAAAAAGATGGTTTAAAAGAACCTAGACTATTTTCTCCTTTAAAAGATCTTTTCCATTCTATGGAAATGGGATATTCATTCTTAAAAGATTTAAGGGCAACAGGCTCAATGACCTCCTCATCTGAATCATCATCCCAAAAAGCTAATGTGGAGCATGAAGAAATTAGTATTAAAGCAATACTTAGAAATATATTATTTTTCATTAGTATCAGTTATTAATTTTGTTGATCTTCATTTTTAAAAGAGACCTCTGAGATTCATTCTGTAAATTCTCAAGAGCCAATGCGTACTGATCTAAGGCTAGGTTATTTTTTTCAAGGCCCGCCAAAGCATCTCCTTTAACCTCATAAACGAGTGGGTGCTCTGATTCAGAGCTAAATGACTCTAAAACCGCTAGGGCACTGGAATAGTTCTGCTTGCTTAATTCAATTCTAGCAATATTAATTTTTGCAATTGAGTGAAGCATATCATTTCCAAAAAGGCCTGATGAAGCATCTAACAGTTCTTTAAAGTCAGTTAGAGCAGCGTCAAGATCGCCCTCTCTGGCAAGAGATGAGCCTCTGATCATTCTTGCAAGTTGAGCGTATCCAGTATCAGGATATTTTTCTTGAAGCTTGTTAAAATTTTCTTTGTCATCTGATGCGGTTGCTGACTCGTTCGAGAGATTCAAAAACCACACATCATATATCTCAGCTGCTTTTGTATTCTGCGAAGTGTTATATGACTTATAGCTTATTGAAGAAATAAGAACTGATGCGAGAAGCAAGAAACCAATTAATAGGGTATTTTTATGATCTTTAAAAAAATTAATAAAAGCTGAAAATCTTTCTTCATCTGAACTGTATTCTGCCATGATCTCTCCTAAAGATTAGTATATTTTTCTATGACTTCTTTTGAGGTAAGAAGTTCTTGCTCGCCACCTTCACTGAGGTCTTTCCATATTACTTGATTATTTTTAAGCTCCTCTTCTCCAATAATAATTGCATAACTGCAATTACTTTTATTAGCTCTTCTAAGCTGGGATTTTAAACTTCCCTCGCTTAAAAATGTATCAAGGATAATAGTATTATTAGCACTTCTTAAATCATCGGCTATTTTATATGTTTTTTTATCAATCTGCTCTCCAGCAATAATAAATCCAACTTTCAATGGTTGTTTTATA
>CABXNE010000037.1 GCA_902513515.1 uncultured SAR86 cluster bacterium | reverse complement strand
GAAAGAGCTAATTTGGTCAGAGAAAATGTTGATTTTCAATCACTTGTTAGTCAAGCCATGGAAGACAAAATTAATAATTGGAAAAATGAATATGATCATATTGAGCAGATGATTTACGCAGGTGGCTTTCCCTCCAAAGATGACAAAGATTTAATGGCAGACTTTCATCGTATTGATTCAGCTGAAGAAAGAATAAAAATTTGCCGCAATATTAGTGATGAGCGCCATAGACTATTTGCAGAAAGATTAATTTGCCAATTTTACCCTCAAGCAGCCCCTGAAGATATGATAGATCGGTATCAATCACTCATCACGCAACGCTTAAATGAAGATGGCCCCTGGGGTTCTATGAGCAAAGTTATGACGGAGCTAGAAAAACTCTTGGAAAAAGATAATCCTGCTGAAACCCAAGCTATTCTTGAAGATACCAAAGAGTTCTTAACCCAAAGATCTATTTCAATAGACTAAATTTAAAATCATCTTTTTTAATTTAGAGCATGATAAAAAGTTCGTTAAAATTAAATGACAAATTATCATTTATATGTATACTTATTAGTTCGTCTTGATTATTTAGATTATAGGAAATGCAATTAAACGAATTAAAAATTAAACCCAATCTTAAATCTGCACAAACATGCAAGATTGGAAAAGTATTTAAAGAGAGAAGACAGTTATTATCCTTATCAGAATCAGAAGTTGCCTCTAAAATATTTGTAAATGAAAATTACATCAGGGGTATAGAGTATGGAGACTATTCAATTTTTCCAGCAAGAGTTTTTGCGCAGCAGTATTTTCGAAAATACGCTGATTTCCTAGATTTAAAAATAAATTTCTTCGATATATATAATCCTCGGGATTATTCATAATTCAATTTTTGCGTAATTTACGCAATGATCTCTTTCTGCTATAGCGCAGACTTATCTTATTATTTGTCTAGCTGTATAATGTTTTACAATTTTAGACCCGTAGCTCAGTTTTGGTTAGAGCGTCGCATTGACATTGCGAAGGTCGATGGTTCGAGTCCATTCGGGTCTACCACATTTATAAAGTTTAACTTGATATCATTTGATCATCAGTATGAATTAAAATAGATTTAGCCAATGAATAATTCAGTCACATATTTTCATAATTTCGAATCAATTGATAAGAAAAAGAAATCTATTCTTTTTATTGCAGGCGCGGGCATGGATCATCGATTGGTTAGAGCCATAAGATTGCCTGACTCTGAATATAACAAACCTTTGATCATTGATCTTCCCGGCCATGGAGATTCAAAAGGATCCTCAACCAATAGCATTGAATCCTATAGTCAGTTTTTGATTGATTCTCTGGCAACCTATGATCTTGCAGATCTATCTCTCTGTGGACATAGTATGGGTGGATTGGTTGCCTTGGACATGGTGTCGAAGCAAGGCTTTTCAGCTAAATCATTAATATTAGTGAACAGTATTTATCCTACAAGGGTGGCTGATGCATTGCTTGCTAAAGCCAAAGCAGGCAACGGGGATGCCGCAGACTTTATTATTAAATATGGTCTTCACAGAAGACTTCTTGGAATAAAGAATGCTTTTTCTGAGGAAGAAGATCTAGTTATGCTAGATGATTTAGAAGCATGCAATAACTATCAATTAGATTTGAATGATTTAAAAAACTTAGGAATACCTATTTCAATAATCCTTGGCGGCAAGGACAGACTAGTTGCCTTGAAGGCTGTAGAAAATTTTACTGACATGGTTCCAAGTCAAACTTATACGATGAATGAAGTGGGGCATTTCTCATTCTTTGAAGATCCTCTTGAGTTAAGCAAGTTGATTGCTCAGATTGTTTAAAAATTTAAGTCCAGACAAATAAAATCATTGGAATCGAGATGGCTACAATCACGCATTCAAGCGGAAGTCCAAGGCGCCAATAATCTCCAAATTTATAGTTTCCAGGAGCCATCACAAGGGTATTACACTGATGCCCAATAGGAGAAAGAAAAGCGCAACTAGCTCCAACTGCAACTGCCATGAGGAAAGGTTCAACCGGTTGCCCAACTTGCAGAGCAAGATTGGCTGCTATTGGTGCCATGATCACAGCTGTTGCTGCATTATTTACGATATCTGAAACAAACATTGTAATAACCAAGACCATCAAGATTAACCAAGGTAAAGCCATCCCTTCAGTGCTAGAAGATATAAAGTTTGCAATGTTTAATGAGATTCCAGATGTTTCTAGCGCTTGTCCAACTGGAATCATGGCTGCAAGCATAACCACTACAGGCCATTCTATATTTCTATATAAGTTTCCATTTAAAACTTTAATTGAAATCAAGGCTATCACGCACAGTAAAAATGCAACCACTATATCCATTACATTGAATGCAGTAAGTCCTATTGCAAGACCGAAGAAAATCAAGCTTTTTATCAGTCGACTTCTACTAGGAATAGTCTGCAGGTCTCTTTCCATAAGAGGCATTAAGCCTAAATGTTTAATTCGCTCTTTAACCCCTTCATCATCAATAGTCCTGACACCCAAAAGCAAGACATCGCCAACCTTAAAAGCTTCTCTAGCAAGCCTAGTTCTAAATCTTGCACCTTGCCTCCACAATCCAAGCAATGCCAAATCTTCTGATGCAAGTCTTTTAAGGAATTCATGTTTTCTACCGACCAACCTAGAGCCTGCTGAAACCATAACCTCAATTTCAGCTAAATCAGATTCTTTTACAGTCACAAGATCATCTGCAATCTCAAACCCAAGAGCTTCTTGAATAGTAGAAATATCGTCCGGCGATGTTTTGATTACTAGGATTTGCCCAGGTTGAATCTTTTTGCTCATGGATACCCTTGAAACGCCTCCATTTTCATTTACCAATCCAAGTACTTCAGTTTCAGGACCTGAAATCTTTTTAATTTCAGACAGTCTCATCCCGATGGCCTTGCTATCATCTTTCACGGTCACCTCAAAAAGATAATTTTTTAAATCGATGAGCCTGGTTGCATCATTTGTATTTTCACGGACTTTAACAAGCCTAAAACCTATCAACGCAATAAATAAAACGCCTAGGATACTTACCGCAAGTCCAACAAGTGAATAGTCAAAGAAATTAAATGCAACACCTGTATATTCTTGTCTGTATTGAGCAATAATAATATTTGGAGGGGTTCCTATTACAGTATTCATTCCACCAAGAATACTTGCGAAAGCTAAAGGCATTAGAAATTTTGAAGGATTCCATTCCATTTTTTGACACAGCGATAATGTAATCGGCAGCAATAAAGCCATGGCTCCAATATTGTTCATAAATGAAGATAAGAAGGCAGCAACAACCATAATGATAATAAGATATTGATTTTCGCTTAGGGTCAGACGAGAGATTAAGTTTCCAGCCAAACTGACCATACCAGCTTCTTGTAAACCCCGACTGATCAAGAGAACCAAAGCAACTGTTATCACGGCAGGGTGCCCAAATCCCGAAAATGCATTTTCAGCAGGCACAACACCAAATAGAACTAATGCCGCTAAGCAAATCAGAGTGACCCCGTCATAGCGCCATTTACCCCAAATGAGCAGGCCCATAAGAACAACTAAGGTGCTCGCAAGGATTGTTTGATCAGACATACCTAATTTTTATCCTGGAATTGATTCATAACAAAGTTCATCCTACCAAATAAATGCATTATTTAATTAATATCTTTACAAGAGTTAATCTTTTCATATCGCAGACTCAAGCTATAATCATTGAATGAAAAATACTTTAGATTTTTTAAATAAGTTCTTTG
>CABXNE010000036.1 GCA_902513515.1 uncultured SAR86 cluster bacterium | reverse complement strand
GAATGGTTTGTAATCTAAGCAGGTGATATATCTGAGATGGTGTGCTAGGAACACAGACCTGAATATTTTCATTTGCACACAATTGCAAAAACCTTTCAAGTCTTGCGCTACTATGTTCTGGGCCCTGACCTTCATAACCATGGGGAAGTAGCATTACTAATCCTGAAAGCCGTTCCCATTTATGCTCAGCAGAAACAATAAATTGATCAATTACTACCTGAGCTCCATTAACAAAATCTCCAAATTGAGCCTCCCAGATAACGAGTCCAGATGGTCTGGTCGCAGAATATCCATACTCAAAACCAAGAACTGCCTCTTCAGATAACAGGGAATCATAAATATCAATTGTTGTATTAGCATTGTTTGCAATCTTTACCAATGGCATTTCGGCCTTACCATCATTTTGATTTAACACAAATGCATGACGATGAGAAAATGTACCTCTTCTTATGTCTTGGCCAGTAAACCTAATAGGATATCCTTGGTCCAACAAAGTAGCGTAAGCCATATTCTCAGCAAATCCCCAATTAACAGGAATTTTTCCTTCCGCCATTTGCAGTCTATCGGTAAACATTTTTTGTACCTGTCTTTGCAAAACAAAATCCTCGGGTGGAGTAAAGGCTATTTGGGCGAGCTCGCAAAATCTATCTTTGTTAAATACAGATTCTATTTCAGCATCCCCCCTTTGATTTATATACGGCGTCCAATCAAACCACATAGATTCATTGGGTTTTGTGGCTAGGTTATGAGCAACAGAATGTCCTTTTTCTATAGTTGATCTATATTTTTTCTCTAATGCATCGCACTCGGATTGGCTCGTCACACCTGACAAAATAAGTTGCTCTTGGTAGGAGGTTTTAACCGAAGGATGATTGGCAATCTTTTGATACATTATTGGTTGAGTTGATGAAGGCTCATCTGCTTCATTGTGACCCCTCCTTCTGTAACAAAATAGATCTAAAACAATATCTTTTTTAAAATTGTGCCTATATTCACAAGCTAATTTAGCTGCAAATATAACCATCTCTGGATCATCTCCATTGACATGAAGAATAGGCGCTTCAACCATCTTTGCTACATCTGTTGCGTACTGCGTTGACCTAGAGTCCTCTGCGTTGGATGTAGTAAATCCAATCTGGTTATTTACTATAATGTGTATGGTTCCTCCGACTCCATAACCTCTAGTTTGAGACATTTGCAGAGTCTCCATAACAACTCCCTGACCAGAAAATGATGCATCGCCATGGATTAAAATAGGCACAACAAGTCCTTTATTTTTATCATTTAGCCGATCTTGTCTCCCTCTCACTGATCCAAGAACAACAGGATCGACAATCTCAAGATGCGAAGGATTATTCGCCAGAGAAACATGCACTTCTCCATTTGGAGTTAATATATTGGAAGAAAAACCAAGATGATATTTTACATCTCCTGAGCTTGCTCCCTCTAACTCAAAATCTTCTTCAAACTCTGCAAATAATTCTTTTGGAGATTTTCCTAAAACATTAACCAATAAGTTCAATCTACCTCTGTGAGCCATCCCAAAACAGATTTGTTCTGCGCCAAAAATTCCACAATTTTGTATCAAACTATCAACCATGGGGATAAGAGATTCAGCCCCATCAATTCCAAATCTTTTCATGCCAGGATATCTGGATGCCAAAAATTTAGCGAGGCCCTCAGCTGAGCTTAAGCGTTTTAAAATATATTTTTGCTCATCTTTATTAAAATTTAATTTTCCTAAATTTGGTTCTAGTCTTTTTTGGAACCATATTCTCTCAGGTAATGATGAAATATAGTTATATTCAATTCCTAAAGTGCCGCAATATATTGCTTCCAATGCCTGAATAATCTCAGATAAAGTTGCTGACTTTTTACCTATCTTCAGAGAGCCTGTGTCGAAAACTTCTGTTAGATTTGAATCGTTAAGACCATGAAAATTAATATCTAAGTCGTCACAATTGCGAGCTAGCTTTAACCCTAATGGATCTAAGTTAGCTTTTTGATGTCCTCTATTTCTGTATGCTTGAATTAATTGAATAACTCTAACCTGCTTGGATCTATCCATAACATTATTAGGAAGCGATTGAATTGAAGGATTAACCTCATTTTTTTTAAACCTCTCAATAATTTCTTTGTGAGATACCTCTTGGTGTCCACCATTAACCTCAGATAAGGAGTCAAAGTATATTTTCCAATCATCAGGAACTGATGCAGGATTCTCTATATATGATTCATACAAAGATTCTAAGTATGAGCTTTGTGCGCCTGCTGCATGAGAAGTAAACCAGAATGTCTCCATATTATTCATTTTTAGATCAGCTCACTCCATCAGATGCAATAATATTTTCTTTTTTCTTCCCAGACAGAAGCATTGATTTGATTTCGCCAATTGCTTGATTTGGGTTTAAATCTTTTGGACAAACATTTACACAATTCATAATTCCATGGCATCTATAAACGCTAAATGGATCAGACAATCCCTCTAACCTTTCAGCGGTTTTAGTATCTCTTGAATCAGCAATAAATCTATAAGCTTGCAACAAAGCCGCTGGACCAACGAATTTGTCTGGGTTCCACCAGAAGGATGGGCAGCTAGTTGAGCAACAAGCACATAAAATGCACTCATATAAACCATCAAGTTTATCTCTATCTTCGGGTGACTGTAATCTCTCTTGAGCAGGAAGTTCAGTTTCATTTTGAAGAAAGGGTTTGATTTTATCGTATTGTGCATAGAACTCTGTCATATCAACAACCAAATCACGAATCACAGGCAAACCGGGTAATGGCCTAAGCTCAATTTTATTATTTTTAATTGCTTGAGAGATTGGAGTTATGCATGCAAGACCATTCTTTCCATTGATATTCATCCCATCAGAACCGCATACCCCTTCTCTGCAAGATCGCCTATATGATATTGATGAATCTTGTTCTTTTAAAATATTTAGCAATTCAAGCAACATAATATCCTTCTCAGGTTTCTTAATAGAGTATGTTTGTATATAAGGAAACTTATCTGTTTCTGGGTTATATCTATAAATATTTATATCAATCATTTTTTAATCTCAAATTAAAATTAATATGTTCTTACCTTTGGCTCAAAAGTTTCTACTTGAGCTGGTTCAAAATTGACATCTCTTTTACTCAAAGTTTTTTGGATCGGATCATACAAAGAATGGCATAACCAATTCTCATCATCACGCTCCCTAAAATCGTCTCGTGCATGGGCACCTCTACTTTCAGTTCTTTGGAGTGAAGCAATAGCTGTTGCCTCAGCAACTTCAAATAAATTCTGTAATTCTATGGCCTCTACTCTACTTGTATTGAAAGCCATGCTCTTATCTTTAAGGTAAAGATTAGAAATCTTTTCTCGTATATCACTTAGCGCTGCAACACCTTTCTCCATGTAATCGCCTCTCCGGAAAACACCAAAATAGTTTTGCATGACGGATTGAAGTTCTCTCTTGACCTCAGCAACTTCAAACCCTTTACTTGATGAATTGATCTTGTTGAGGCTATGCAGAGCTTGATCGATGTCATCACCGCTTGCATCTGCAACTCCACCACCTGTTTTCAAAGCTTCTTGAATATGAAGTCCTGCTGCCCTTCCAAAGACTACTAGATCAAGAAGAGAATTGCCCCCAAGCCTATTAGCGCCATGAACAGAAACGCATGCAGCTTCGCCAACTGAAAATAAACCAGAAATAATTTCATCATCACCGTTAGATTGGGTATAAGCTTGGCCATGAATATTGGTTGGTGTTCC
>CABXNE010000035.1 GCA_902513515.1 uncultured SAR86 cluster bacterium | reverse complement strand
GATTCATGAAGATCCTGATCCAAGCAAGCTTGAGGCACTAAAGAAACATTTCAAGATCCCACCCAAAGTAGTCAAAAAATTATCACCTTTGGAAGTTGTTAACTTATGTCTTGAGCAAGCTAACAAAAACAATGATGATACTGGCCAAATCTTGGTGCTTCAAACTCTGGCCAGAGCAGAATATTCAACAAATAATTTAGGGCATTTTGGATTGCAATTAAAGCAATACTCGCATTTCACATCCCCAATAAGGAGGTATCCTGATTTATTGGTGCATAGATTAATTAACTCATCTTTGGCGCAAAAGAAAACCCAAACAAGACAAAATGAATTGCAAGATGAGTGTGAGAACTCCTCAATGTTAGAAAGGCGAGCTGAAAAAGCATCTAGACAAGTGGAACAAGTATTAATTTGCACCTATCTTAAAACAAAAATAGGATCAACGATGGATGGTGTTGTCACTGGTGTGACAGACTTTGGATTGTTCGTTAATTTAGAGCCTTACTTTATCTCAGGCCTATTGCATGTATCTGATTTACCTGATGACCGATATCATTTTTTACCAGATCGCAATGCACTGAAGGGAAAAAGAAGAGGTGGTATTTATAAGCTTGGACAAAAAATTAAAGTTAAAATTGCCGCTATCTTTCCTCTTGAAAGAAAGATAAATTTAGTAATTTCAAATGGAAAATAAAAATTCTGCAAATCTTCGTGTGGGTTTTCATAGCATTGAAATGCTCTTAAAGCTTTCACCCGAAAATATAAAAAAAATCTTTATACCAGCTAATCGCAACGATGATAGAGTTCAAAATTTAATTACTATGGCTGAAAACCTTTCAGTCTCAATAGAAAGGAAGAAAAGTTTAGCTCAACACCCCGAAGCTATTCTTAAAAATGAGGCAAACCTCGGTCTAAGTGATCTTAAAAAGTATGAAGAAAGTATTCAGCATGATAATCCTACATTTTTAGTTATCGATAATGTCATTGATCCACGCAACCTTGGGGCATGTATTAGATCTGCAGCTGCTAGCAATGTTGCTGGCGTCATCATCAACAAACATCATTGCTCCCCAATCACCCCACTAGTAAGGCAAGTTTCAGCTGGTGGAACAGAGGCAATTCAAATCTTTACAGTCACCAACTTAATTAATAGTTTGAAGCACTTTGAAAAGCTTGGCTATCTCATCCTAGGAACGAGTGAACACGCAGACTCAATACATACTGAATTAGATCTAAACAAACCTATGTTAGTAATCATGGGTTCTGAAGAAGACGGTGTACGCGAAAAAACATTAGATAAATGTTCACAAATTTGCACTTTATCAAAGAAAAAAACAATTAACAGTTTAAATGTTTCGGTTGCTACTGGGGTAATACTTTTTGAAATTGCGAGGCAGAAGTTAGCATAAAATTCATTTACAATGGCTTAATTAAATATAATCTTTGAACGAATTGAATGCTTAACCAAAGGACCATAAAAAACCCCATCAAAGCTGTAGGAGTTGGTCTGCACAGTGGGAAAGATATGACATTGGAGCTTTTACCAGCCCCAATAGATGCAGGCATTACTTTTATTAGGACAGACCTAGATCCTGAAATAAGTATTCCAGCAATATTTGAAAATGTTGGAGATACGACCCTTTCAACTGCTCTTTTTAAAGAGGGTTATAAAATTGGAACCATAGAGCATCTGCTATCTGCAATTGCAGGTCTTGGAATTGATAACTGCATTATCAAAGTTGATGGTCCAGAAATTCCTATTATGGATGGCAGCGCAAGTCCATTTGTATTTTTAATTCAATCAGCTGGATTAGAGGTACAAGAAAAATTAAAAAAATTTATTAAAGTTAAAAAAGAAGTTCGTGTTGAGCGTGGAGACACATTCGCAGCGATTAAACCATTTGATGGCTTCAAGGTTTCTTTTGAAATAGACTTTGATGATAAAACAATTAAAAAACATGCTCAAAAATCATCAATTGATTTTTCTTCTACCTCTTTTGTAAAAGAAGTTTGCAGGGCAAGAACTTTTGGCTCAGTAAAAGACAAAGATACTCTTCAATCTCAAGGATTGGCTCTAGGTGCGAGTGCTCATAATGCAATTGTTCTTGGAGAAGATGGAATTCTTAATGAAGAAGGTCTTAGATTTGATGATGAATTTGTAAAGCATAAAATGCTTGATGCCATAGGAGATTTATACCTACTTGGACATAATCTTATTGGTCAATTTTCAGGCTATAAGTCAGGCCACTCTCTTAATAATGAATTATTAAGAAAGATATTGGCGTCTGAGGATGCTTGGGAGGTAGTTACATTTGAAGATTCTTCGATTGCCCCCATATCATATGCAAGAGCTCCTTTTGGGGATGCTATATAGCTCTGAGTATAACGAAATAATTATTAACGATTAAATTCATGTCATTTTTAACCAAAATATTTGGAAGCAGTAATCAACGTGCATTAAAGCGCATGCAAGTATCTGTAGATCAAATCAATGAGTTGGAATCAGATTATAAGAAATTAAGTGATGATGAATTGGCTAATCTCAGAATCAACTTAAAGAGATCATCAGGAGATGCCAGCTTTAATTTATTAGCCCATGCTTTTGCAGCAACTCGAGAGGCAAGTGTCAGGACGATTGGTCTAAGACATTTTGATGCTCAGATGCTCGGTGGTATAGCTCTTTCAGAAGGAAATATTGCTGAAATGAAAACCGGAGAAGGAAAAACCTTGGTTGCTACCCTCCCTGCATACCTGAATGCAGTCAAAGATAATAAAGTGATATTAGTAACAGTGAATGATTATCTCGCTCAGAGGGATGCTGATTGGATGAGACCAATATATGAATGCCTTGGTCTGAGTGTTGGAGTCATATATTCAAACCAATCATTTGAAGAGAAAAAATCTGCATACCAATGCGATGTTATCTATGCAACTAATGGCGAACTGGGTTTTGACTATTTAAGAGACAATATGGCTCTTCGTTTAGAAGATAAAGTTCAATGCTCACTTGATTTTGCAATTGTCGATGAGGTGGATTCAATCCTTATTGATGAAGCCCGGACACCTTTAATTATTTCTGGCCCCTCAAATGAAAGTGCTGACTATTATGTTCAAATTAAAAAAATCATCCCCAATCTAAAACAACAATTAAGAGAAGGCACTGAAGATGAGCCTCTAACTGAAGATGAGAAAGGCCACTATATTATTGATGAGAAAAACAGATCCATAGAGCTAACTGACGATGGTTATATGGTTGTTGAGAGGCATCTTGAAGAGCTAGGCTTGCTTCAATCTGAAGATAGCCTGTATTCAGTAAGTAATTTAAAGATTATGCGTTATGTAAATGCAACTTTAAAAGCTGCGTTTCTATTTAAAAAAAATATCCACTACTTGGTCAGAGGTCAAGAAGTTCTTTTGATTGATGAGCATACTGGCAGAACAATGCCAGGTAGAAGAATGAGTGAAGGCATTCATCAAGCCCTTGAATGCAAAGAAAACGCACCCATTCAGAGAGAATCTCAAACCCTTGCATCTACAACTTACCAAAACTTCTTTCGACTGTTTAATCAACTTTCCGGGATGACAGGTACTGCTGACACTGAGGCGGCTGAATTTGCGGAGATATACGGACTAAATGTTTCAATTATCCCAACGAATAAGCCGATGGCTAGGGAAGATAATGATGATTTGGTTTTTCTTACTCAAAATTCAAAATTCAAAGCTTTGATTGAAGAAATAGAACTGCTACGCAAAAAAGATGCGCCAATATTAGTTGGTACAGCGTCTGTAGAATCATCAGAAATAGTTTCTGCCCTATTGAATAAAAAAAATATTCCTCATCAAGTGCTCAATGCAAAACAACATGAAAAAGAAGCAGAAGTTATTGCAAATGCTGGACGTCCCGGCGTAGTAACTATAGCCACAAATATGGCTGGAAGAGGTACCGATATTGTATTGGGAGGGAAGGAAAATATAGGTGATGGCGAGTGGGAAAAAAGACACCAGGTAGTTCTTGATGCTGGGGGTTTACATATTCTTGGAACCGAGAGACATGAATCCCGCAGAATCGATAATCAGCTAAGAGGTCGGTCAGGGAGACAAGGAGATCCAGGTTATTCAAAGTTTTTCTTATCTCTAGAAGACGACTTACTAAGATTATTTATATCTGATAGTCGAA
>CABXNE010000034.1 GCA_902513515.1 uncultured SAR86 cluster bacterium | reverse complement strand
TACCCATTTCTTTATATGAATTTGGGTTGATGGCTAGTTCTTTTATTGAATGAGCAAGCGCCATAGCATTTTTTTCTGGAACTAAAACACCCGTAGTTCCATTATATATTGCATCTCTACAACCTGGAACATCAGTTGTAATTACTGCTCTTCCACATGCTGCAGCCTCTATTAAGATTTTGGGAAAACCTTCTCTGTATGAGGGTAAAACTACTATTGAAGATCGTTGAAGAATATTCTCCATATCCTTTTGATGGCCCCAATACTCTAAAATTCCCTCTCTTTCCCACGAAGTGACCTGTGACTTTGTAATGCTTGAAGGATTATCTGGATCAGGCTCCCCAACTAAAATCATATTTACATTTGCATTGCTCTCTTTCAGTAATCTTGCGGCATCAGCAAACTCTATGACTCCCTTATCACGTAACAATCTAGATGCCATAATTACATTTGGGATTTTATTATCATCTTCAGAATATTTAAATTTTGTTAAAGATACTCCCGAGCCTTCAATTAACGAAAAATTAGAAAAAGGCAACTTAGAAATTTTTTGAACATCTTCAATATCATTTTGATTTTGGCAAATAACTTGAATATTTAAATTACTTAGAGAGATTCGATAAAAGATTTTAATAAAATAACGTTTTATCTTCCCAAAAATACCCTGGTCTAAAAATGAAGACCCTAAACCTGAGACTGCCGCAATGACTCCTTGAATTTTGGTAAGTCTAGCTGCTATACCTCCTAAGATTACAGGCTTTATAGTCACAAGATGCACCAATTCAGGATTCACGTCTCTAAAAATTCTAACTATCTCAATAAAAGTTTTAAAATTTCCAATTATTCTTGAGCCGCTTCTAGACATTTGAAGCTCATGCAATATCAAACCATTTTCTTGAATAATTGAAGCTTGATTTGTCACGGTTGTAGCTATATGAACCTCATATCCTTTGTCCATGGCAGCTCTTGCAATGCCCAGCCGATGAGAAACAAAAAACCAGTCCACGTTTACAAGAAATAAGAGTTTTTTATCACTCATTACTTTCTTTTAACCAGCTTTGGAACATTAGAATATTCCATAAAAAATGTTCCCAATTATGAGTTCCAGATAAATGTTGAGACCATCTTTCTCTTATTCTCTCTACATTTAAAAAACCCTGATTGCTCATTGTTTTTTCATCTAATAAATCTTCAGCCCAATCTTTAAGGCTTGATTTAAGCCAAATTCCGATTGGAATTGCAAAGCCAGACTTTGGCCTTTCAATGAACTCCTTTGGTACATGTTTATAAAGGATTTGCCTTAGAAGCCATTTAGTCTGATTATCTCTTAACTTATATTTCAGTGGCAATCTTAAGGCAAACTCGACCACTTCATGATTTAAAAAAGGCACTCTCGTTTCCAAAGATACTCCCATGGCAGCTCTATCTACCTTTGTTAAAATATCATCAGGCAAATAAGTAAGTAAATCTAATATCATCATCAAAGATAAATCATCTAATTCTTTGAGATAGTTTGTGCTGACATCTAAAAAAATATTAGATTCATATCCTCCATGCACTATTGAATTTGGATCAAAATAAGTGGACGTAAGCCCCCGATAAAGTGAAGAAATATCTTTACTATCAAGCACTCTGCCTCCTTTGTGAACTTTTTCTCCAAAATTTGAATATCTGTGATTTTTGATAAAAAAATTATAAAAGGCATCAATCTTTGAGGGAGAGATACTTAAAATACCTCTTGAAATAATTTTTTTTAGTAAATTTGGGGCAGCTTTAAGTTTAGGCCAATATTGATTAGTAATTTGATAACGATTATATCCACAAAATAATTCGTCTCCCCCATCTCCAGACAGTGAAACAGTCACATTTTGCTTGGCAAATTTAGAAATTAAATAGGTGGGTATTTGGGATGAATCACTAAATGGCTCATCATACAATTTAGCTAATTTGGGAATAACTTCTAATAAATCGTTAGAGTCTATGTATAGCTCTGAGTGATCTGTATTCAAATGATTAGCAACTGCTTTAGCATGAGCAGCTTCATTATAAGTATCATGATTAAAACCAATCGTAAATGTTTTAACCTTTTGATCTGACTGAGCCTGCATTAGCGAAACAATCAAAGAAGAATCGATACCTCCTGATAAAAATGCACCTATAGGCACATCAGCTATCATCTGCTGATTAACAGATTTCATTAATATAGTTTCTAAGGAATCTATAGCTTCTTGATCATTTCTAAAATTGAATCTCTCTTCTGTTTTAATTGCTATATCTTCAGCAGCCCAATATTTAATTATAATTGGCTTGGGTTCAGCTAATGATACTTCTAATATATTACCTGGGAGTAGTTTAAAAATGCCCTCGTAAATTGAACTTGGTGCTGGAATGTAGCTGTATCTTATGAAGGAACTCAAAGCTCCTCTATTTATTTCACCAGTAAATTGAGGATGTTTTTTAAAGGATTTTAACTCTGAGCCAAAGAAAAATAATCTTTCTTGATTGCTTTCTTGCCAACCGTAGTAAAGGGGTTTTTCTCCTAATCGATCTCTTCCGAGAGTGAGAACTTTTCTTTTTTTGCACCAAACAGCAAAACTAAACATTCCTATGCATTTTTGGATTGTTTCCTTGATTCCCCAGATTTCAAAACCAGACAGAATAGTCTCAGTGTCTGATCCACTAAACCATATTTTTTTTTCAGAATACAAAGCTTCAATCTCCTTTCTTAAAGCAAGGTGATTGTATATTTCTCCATTAAAAACAAGTACGTATTGCCCATTGCTAGACTTCATTGGTTGGTTGCCGTTTGATGAAGTGTCTAAAATTGCAAGCCTTCTGAATCCCAATGAAATGCCATCAGAAGAGTCAGACCAAAACCCCTCACTATCAGGACCTCTGTGATAAAGAGAATTTGTCATCTCCCGAATTATCTTTGGACTATTGGATTGATCTATTTGACCTGATGATAGGTAGCCTGTAAAACCACACATCAGAAATTCTTGACTCTATTTATTGTTTGAGAATTTTTGAATACATGAAGACTTGGATCTAAGAAACAAACACCTATAATCATTAAAATCCCCATTCCAGGAATATGATGCCTTACTGCTGAACCCCAATTAACAGTTCCAAGCGCCCATAACATCTCAATAGCTAAAAAAGTAAAAATTAAAAATACCAAAGGAGTTCTTAAATATTGCTTGACGGTGAAGAAAGCTTTCACTGCAAAAAATATAAATAAGCATCTAAAAATATTTTCTACGAATAATGCCAAATCTAATCCTGTTGCAATTCTCCATGGCATTGGTTCAAGCAGATACTGCAACAGGCTAACTGGCATAAACAGAAACAAGTCAAATAAACCATTAATTTCGGGTTTATAGACATACATTGCTCTTGATTCATTATGACCCATTTGATACGACTCTACTGCAGCCGCAAGACCATCAGAGAAATCAAAGGGTACAATGCTAGTAAACAAATTGGCAGCTCCATAGCTAAGAATTACTAGTGCTGGTAAATAGAAAATAATTAACTCTAATGAGAGAATTTTTTCTTGTCGAATAGAGGTAAAGTAAAAAGTGAGGACAGCCACTAAAAGCGCATATAAGACGAGACCAAAATGAAGCAATCCAAGGAATAGAGCTGAAATGGATAATAAGAACCAATACCTACTATTCTTCCTGATTAAAATCATTAGAGAAGAATATATAAGGGTATTTACAAACAGCAGTTGATAAACTTCTCTTAGTGTAACGCTAGTAAAAAGAATAGAGGATGGAATAATAGCATAAAAAAATAATGCTCTATTTCTATATTTTTGATGAATGCCTAAGAGTTGAATACTTTTATTCAGAACAATAGCTGAAATTAACCATGCGAAGCAAGATAATAAGCTTCCAATAAAAATAGAGTTTAAAGTTAGATAATAAACTGAGCCAAGAAATATTGAATATACCCATCCAATATTATACTTTGCTTCAAAAACACCAGTATTTGATACATAAAGCGCAACATCATGAAACATAAGTGCGTCTCCATCGGCGCCGAAACTTGGACCAAAAAATCCATTCCAAACAGCAACTAAAAACCTTAAGAAAAATCCAATAAGAATAAATTTCATGTGTTTTGAGTGTTAGAAGAAGGATTCATTTTTCTCATTGCAAAAAAAAATCTATAGATCAAGATAATCTTTATAGTAATTTTCAATATACTCTCTAAGGCAAACCTTCCAATCCCTCATAATATTTGATTTTCTTAAGTTAAGTTTTGTATCTAACAATCTTTCAGAGGGAGGACGATCAGCATAATATTCTTTTTTAAAATAATCTGACGGTACTGGAGTAATTGAAACAATTTTTTCCAAACCAAGGATAGAAATTAGCTCTTGAG
>CABXNE010000033.1 GCA_902513515.1 uncultured SAR86 cluster bacterium | reverse complement strand
TAACTTTTCTAAATTTTTAAAAGGTGGGTTTAAGGCAGACAAAATGATTTTAGGTAATACAAAAGAGGACAAGCAATACCAAAAATTTATTAAGATACTCGTATTTTCTGATCTATGGTTTAGTAACTTTAAAAATAAAAAAAACAGGGTAGTGCTTTCTTATAATTGGAAATTGCGTTCACTGACGAATTATATTCAGCAACTTGAGATGGAGTCTCTTGGAAAGCAAGCAAATCCAAGATCTATTTTTGAAGAAACAGGCCAGTCAATATTTGGAGGTTTTGGTTCTACTGCCCAACACTCATATTTTCAATTATTGCATCAGGGCAACTCAGAATTCTGCACTGATATTATATATTCAAGTTCAACTGCTAGCCCATTGTCGGCCGCCCAAGCAAAAGGACAAGCTTTTTTACTATCTTCTAATTTTAATGGATCAAATAATTTACTTGAAAAAACAAATAGCAATTCTCCCGTTAATCTTTTCCATTTAAATAAACTCTCACTTGAGGGGCTCGGTTTTTTACTTGCAACTTGGGAGCATAGAGTTTTTATTACTGCATGCATGCTTCAAATAAATCCTTTTGATCAATATGGAGTTACTGCAGGCAAAGTTATTGCAAAGAAATTTCTTAGTTAATGGCTTTAGATTTAAAGCAAGTTCCTAATACACCTGGAATATATAAATTTTTTTCTAAAAATAGGATCATATATATTGGCAAAGCAAAGGACTTAAAGAAAAGAGTAGCCTCATATTTTGGTAAATCTTTTAAGGATAGAAAAACACAACAAATTAAGATCCTTGCTGATAAAGTTGAAACTTTTTCAACAACCACTGAAGCTGAAGCCCTCCTTTTAGAGCAATCTTTAATCAAAGAGAATTTACCTCGATTTAATATCCTATTGCGAGATGACAAGACATATCCATATGTACATTTCTCTATGGATCATAAATTTCCAAGTATTAGCATGAAGAGATCCAAACATTCTGTTTCAAAAAATTTTTATGGTCCTTTTATAAGTGCTCAAGCTGTTAAATCAACTATTAAAGACTTACAAAAGATTTACCAAATTAGAAATTGTAGCGATACTACCTTCAACAATAGATCTAGACCATGCATCGAACATCAAATGCAAAGATGTTCTGCTCCATGTGTAAATTTAATTTCTGAGGTGAGCTATCATGGAGATATTAAATCTTCCCAGAATTACTTGTCATCCTCAGGAAAGAAAACCAAGTCTTTGATGATTTCTCAGATGCAGAAACTTGCCGATCAACATGAGTTTGAAAGAGCAAATGAGATAAAAAAAAGGATTAAAAGTTTAGATCTTTTGCATCAAGAACAATCATTTAATAGCTCTTTGATCAGCGTTGATTTTTTTGTTTGTGTTTCAAAGCTTGATAGAACAGGAGTATGCATATTATCAGTCAGAGATGGAAAGATTAGAGGTACTAAAACCCATTATCTAAAAGGAAATCAATTGCATGATATTGATAGCTTGTTTCAAAGGTTGATATTTTCTTATTATCAGAATAGCTTCTCTTTACCTAAGAAAATTATTTTAAATATAAGACCCAATAATCTTAATCTAATCAAGCAAGCTGTTAAGATAAAATTTGACAGGCAAATCTTAATTTCAACAAACATTAACTCAACTACTAGAAAAGTTGCCAAATTAGGAAAATTAAATGCCAGCCAAGTCATTGAAAATAGAGTCAATCAATCTGATAAATATTCATTCGCTATAGAGAATCTAAACTCTCATCTTGCCATTAAAAGCAAAGATATCACTATAGAAGGATTTGATGTAAGCCATCACGGAGGTCAAAATGGAGTTGCTTCAGCCGTAAGATTTTCCGAACAGGGACCACAGAAATCGTTATACAGACTTTTTAATATACCAAAAGAATTGTCTGGAAATGATATTGGATCAATTAAAAATGTACTTGAACGAAGAATCAAAAAATCTAGCATTAATCCATTGCCTGATGTAATTCTGATCGATGGAGGAAAGCTTCAATTGGAAGCTGCACTTAGTACTTTTTCCAACATTAAGGACCCTCCAATGATACTTAGCATTGTGAAGGGATCAAAAAGAGTTAGATCAACCGAAACAATTTTGTCTAAAGATGGTGTAATTGAAATTTCAAAAGATAGCCCAGGGTTCTTTTTATTGCAACAAATTCGTGATGAGGCGCATAGATTTGCAATCACTGCAAATAGAAAGAAAAAAAATAAGTCCGTTAACAAATCATCACTTGATAGTATCAAGGGACTTGGCCCACAAAGAAAAAGAAACCTACTCAATTATTTTAAATCTATAAAATCAATCAAAGAAGCTAATGAAGACAATCTATGTAAGGTTCCTGGAATAAGTATTAAACTAGCTAGAGAAATAAATTTATTTTATAGATCATGAGATACCTTATTCAATCACTTACATATTTTAGAATTTTAATATCTCCCATTATTTTTCTTTTAATAACATTCTATAATTTTTATGGCTGGGCATTATTTTTTTTCATACTTGCATCATCCTCAGATTATTGGGATGGCTATCTAGCCAGAAAATATAATTTAGAGTCAGCTTTGGGTGAAGTCTTAGATCCAATTGCAGATAAGATCTTAGTTACTTTTCTCATATTGGCCCTTAGCGTTGAATTAGCAAGTATTTTCTTTGCATTTGCTGGAGGGTTAATCTTAATTAGGGAGTTTTGGGTCTCAGCATTAAGAGATTACAATGCCAGAACTAGCAACCTTAAGGCTACAAAAGTTACATTTTTTGCTAAATTCAAGACCGCATTACAATTTATAACCTTTACTTCTTTTTTATTAGGTTTGTATTTAAATAATGCATTGCTAATTTTTATTTCAAATTTCTTTTTATTTTTAGCTCTAATAATTACTATACAAACTGGACTTTCATATACAATAGGTACTTTTAAAAAATAGGCTGGATGGCAGAGTGGTTATGCAGCGGCCTGCAAAGCCGTTCACGCCGGTTCGATTCCGGCTTCAGCCTCCATGTGCAAGAATACAATATTTAATTATGAGTGATATAAATAACAACAAAAACACAGTCAAGTATGAGGATGATTTTTCAATGAGAGATCTACTTACGATTTTTCAAAAAAATCAAAAATGGATACTAATTACTGTTACTGCTTTTTTCTTGGCGTCCAGCATTTTTATTTTTTTTACCCCAAATACATATAAAGCAAGCACCTTGTTAAGTATTGTGGATGATACAGAGGCTGGAGGCAGTGGTTTTCAGACTATGGCTACCCGTTATGGAGGCCTAGCATCAATTGCAGGAGTGTCGCTTGGGCAGGATAATGATTCTAAAACAGACTTCATAATAGCTACCATTAGGTCTAGGAATTTCTTTGAACATTTAGTTAATACATTAGACATCTTGCCATCACTTGTAGCTGCAAGAAGTTATGATGCTAAAACTAGAACATTAATTCTTGATGACGACATGTATGATAAAAAGAAAAAATTATGGAAAGAAGAGATGCCTGGGATGGAAATAGTGCATGAGCAATATTTTCTTAATCACTTAACTATATCCGAAAATAATAAAACTGGTTTTATATCTCTAGGTTTTGAGCATATATCTCCAGAATTTTCATATGAAATGGCTAAAAACATACTAACAGAAGCAAATAATATAGTTCGGTTGCAGCATATGGAAGAAGCAGCTAGATCTCTTTCTTATCTTAATTCTGCATTAAAAGATACTTTAGAAATAGGAACTAAATCATCTATAACAACACTGATTGAAGCTCAATTGAAAATACAAATGCTTACAAAAGTTAGAGAAAATTATATTTTGAGACCAATTGATAAACCTTACCTTCCCGAGAGAAAGTCCGCTCCATCCAGATTAAAATTTATCGCTCTATCTACAATATTAGGATTTATCTTAAGCATGTTTTTTGGTATGTATCTTCATTATTTCTCTGCTAGGAAGGGCTAAAGCATTCTATTTTAAACTTGTCTGTCAATGAAGTTACATAAAAAAATAGGAGTAGTTGGTCTTGGTTATGTTGGACTTCCATTGGCCGTTGCTTTCTCTAAAAAATATGATGTGATAGGTTTTGATATTAATTCTCAACGCATCGATGAATTGAAAAATGGTGTGGATTTAACATTAGAAGTTAATCCTGAAGAATTAAATAATAGCAAGAAAGTAATTTTTACTTGTGATGCAAATCTACTAAAAGAGTGTGATTTTTTAATTATTACTGTGCCTACTCCTGTTACGGCAGATAAAATTCCAGATTTAAATCCCCTTATTAATGCAAGCAGAACCATCGGGCAAATACTCAAAGCAGGCACAACAGTTATTTATGAATCCACAGTTTTTCCAGGTGCTACAGAGGAAATTTGTGCGCCTATATTAGAGCAAGAATCAAATCTAAAACTTAATGTTGATTTTTACATTGGATATAGTCCAGAGAGGATAAATCCAGGAGATAAAAATCATCGTATAAGTGATATTGTAAAAGTTACTTCTGGTTCAACTCCTGAAATTGCAGAAGAAATTGATCAGCTTTATTCATCCATTATCCTAGCTGGTACACATAAAGCTAGCTCTATAAAAGTTGCAGAGGCAGCAAAAGTGATTGAGAATACTCAAAGAGATATAAATATTGCCTTAATAAACGAGCTCTCAATTATATTTAACAACCTAAATATTGACACACAGGAGGTGCTTAAGGCTGCCAGCACAAAGTGGAACTTCTTACCATTTCTTCCTGGTCTTGTTGGCGGTCACTGTATTGGAGTTGATCCATATTACTTAACATATAAATCTGAACAAGTAGGCTATAGTCCCAAAGTAATACTTGCTGGAAGAAAATTGAATGATGACA
>CABXNE010000032.1 GCA_902513515.1 uncultured SAR86 cluster bacterium | reverse complement strand
GATTTCGTTGGCTCAGAGCAGTCAACTGCTTTCGGAATAAACCTTTTAAGAAAAGGCGGTAAATACATCATTGTTGGACTATATGGGGGGGAGTTAAAGCTGCCATTACCCTTAATTCCAATCATGGAAAGAGGCGTTCAAGGATCATACACTGGTAGCCCAGGAGATATGCATGAGTTGATGGAGTTAGTTAGATCAGGAAAAGTCGATGCAATCCCTGTAGAAAAAAGACCAGCTTGTGAGGCAAATCAGACTTTAGAAGATCTTAAAAATGGAAAAATTCTTGGTAGAGCCGCCTTGATGCATGGCTAAAGTTCTTGTATTAACCTGCTACATATATTCTTTAACTCATCGTTAATCACTATATCCGCACTTGAGTCATAGTGTGTTTTATCTCTATTAAAAATTACAAGCTTTGACCCCGACTGTATTGCTAAATTAGGAAGTTTTCCTGCGGGCAATACTTTCAAAGACGAGCCCATAACTATCATTAAATCGCTGTCCTCGACAATCTTTGAGGCATGCATCATGTCCATTTCATTCATAGGTTGACCAAAAGAGATGGTAGCTACTTTTACAACTCCATCACAAATAACACATTTTGGTAATGGTCTCTTGGATTTAATAGCAGAATGAAAATCTAAAATATTTTGTTTTGCTTCACACTCTAAGCATGCAGCCTCAATAGCACTGCCATGAATCTCTATAATTTTATTTTTAGGGACCCCTGATTTTTGATGTAACCCATCAATATTTTGAGTTATTAAAAAATTGTTTTTTTGCATGTTAATGATTTTTTCAACAAAAGCATGCCCTATGTTTGGTTTAATTTTTTTAAGAAGTGAGTGAAGTTCAATATTTCTTTCCCATGACAGCCTTTGCTTTTCTTCGCTCAGCAAAAATTCATTAAATTGAATAGGTTTATTTTTAGTCCAAAAACCATTATCACTTCTAAAATCAGGCAGTCCAGATTCGGTGCTTATACCAGCACCAGTTAAAAAAACCGTTCCCTTGCTAGCTTTTAATAACCTAATAATCTTATTAAATGTATTCACAAATTTACTTCTAAACTGACTTCAGAGAGTATAATTGCTCGCATGTTTAAAAATATAGGCATTGTTTTAAAAAGAGCCTCTTATCTAAAGAATCTTCTGTTTTACGTGGGTTGTTAAGTGTTTTGCTAAAAAACACCAAAGTCATCTATTCAACTGATCAGATTGACTTTGAGGGTGTGGACATTGTTGATCTTGAAAAATTTAATCATTTAGTTGATTTAATAATTGTATTTGGTGGGGATGGCACCTTATTGGGAGCAGCAAGAAAATTTATCGAAAATGAGATTCCAATATTGGGTATAAATATGGGCGCTGTTGGTTTTCTTACTGATGTGAATATTGAAAACTTTGAATCAGTCATCAGCAATGTTTTTAAGGGTGATTATATTCTTGAAGAGAGAAGTTTAGTTGAGGCACAATTCTCAGATCAAGAGATTTTTGGTCTCAATGAAGTATTAATTCATTCAGGATCTTATGCCCAGCTTATGAGATATAGATTATTGATTGATGGCAAGACTGTTTATGAACAGCGATCAGATGGATTGATCGTTGCAACTCCAACTGGATCAACTGCATATGCATTATCTGCAGGAGGATCAATAGTTCATCCAGAATTAAATATTTGGAATATTATCCCTATGATGTCACAGAGTCTTTCATCAAGACCTTTAATAGTTTCCAATAAGAAATCTCTAGAGATTCAACTAATTGAAGGGCCTTTAGATCATGCAATGGTTTGTGTAGATGGTCAAAAAGATATACCTATTGAATATAATAATTCTATTCATATTTCTAAAAAAGACTTATCTTTAAAAATTATTCATCCCTCTGATAATGATTTTTATGAAGCCTGTAGAGAAAAACTTGGTTGGAGTCTAGATATTACCGCCAAGAAAAACCATTAGACTTGAATACTAGCTCCTCATACTTTTTTATTATTGTGATTGCTGTATTGTTAAGCTTTTTAACAAATTTTGGTTTTAGCAGTCTGCTTGAGCCATTTCTTTTTCTTAAAAGCAATGGGCCAAATTCATACCTATCATTTCAGAATACTTATATGGCTTCTCAAGAATGGTGGCGACTTATCACCCCAACTTTTCTTCATTTTTCACTTACCCACTTAATATTTAATTGTTTATGGATTTATATACTGGGATCAAAAATTGAAATGATTGATGGGAAGGGAATCTTTTTAACTTTATTTTTAATTTCAGGTTTATCAAGCAATCTTGGGCAATATTTTCTAACTGGTGATTATCTCTTTGGGGGATTAAGTGGAGCTGTGTACGGTCTTTTGGGCTATTGTTTTATATTAGATTTAGATAACAGAGGTCAAAGATATGATCTACCGAATGCCTTATACATCTTTATGTTTATTTGGTTATTAATCGGCTTTACAGGATTATTAAAAATTTTTGGTTTTGGAAATGTTGCAAATATCGCTCATTTAGTTGGTATGATAGCTGGGTTTATACTTGGCATAATAGCTAGATACACTTTAAAGTTTTAATTTGCATGAAAAAAATAACTAAAGCAGTATTCCCTGTAGCAGGTCTCGGCACTCGGTTTTTGCCTGCTACTAAAGCTATTCCAAAAGAAATGCTTCCGATCATTGATAAGCCGTTAATAGAATACGCTGTTGAAGAAGCTGTAAATGCTGGTATTACAGAGATTATATTTATTACCAGCCATACTAAAAGAGCAATAGAGGATCATTTTGATCAAAACTTTGAACTTGAAGAAAAACTTCAAAGTGCAGGTAAAGATGATTTTTTAGAAAAAATTAACAGAGATATTTTTAAAGATACTAAATTCACTTATGTAAGACAAAAAACACAAAATGGACTTGGTGATGCTATTTTGCATTCAGAACATTTAATCCAGGAAGAGGCTTTTGCGATAATTCTAGCAGATGACTTAATCATTAATGATCCATCATGTATAACTCAATTAATCTCGACCTATGATGAGCATCAATGCTCTGTTATTGGTGTGAATGAGGTTCCACAATATGAAGTAGAAAAATATGGCGTCATTTCTATTGATGAATCCTCTTCGACAAAAAACTCATTTCTTTTAAATGATATTGTAGAAAAGCCGAAAAGCAATCCACCTTCCAATCTCGCAGTAGTTGGGAGATATGTTCTTTCCAATAAAATTTTTAAATATTTAAAAGATCTTAAACCAAGTGTTGGTGGTGAAGTGCAGCTCACAGATGCAATTAAACTAATGCTCAATGATGAAAATGTAATAGGGCATTTATATGAAGGTACAAAGTTTGATTGTGGTTCTAGGCACGGTTATGTAAATGCTATCAAGCATCTTGCTAAAGAGCTCTTCGATGACTAACGTGGACACAGAAATTTTTAAATGAAATTGGCATTATTGCTTTTAAGATTACTGCCTCCTGAAATATCGCACTTCGTAGCTTTAAACGCTTTAAATTTTCTATATAAATCTAATTTGACCAGTATTCTTTTTCCATATGAAGATGCTTCAGAACCATTCAAATTTAAAAGTTTAACTTTTAAAAATAGACTCGGAATTGCAGCGGGACTTGACAAAAATGGTGATTTTATAGACTCTTTAGGCGCATTGGGTTTTGGCTTCATAGAAGTAGGAACAATTACGCCTCTTGCTCAACCAGGCAATCCAAAGCCAAGAATATTTCGTTTTCCAGGCCAGGGAGCAATTGTTAATAGACTTGGATTCAACAATAAAGGCGTTGATTATTTAGTCAAAAAGATAAAGTTAAGAAGTTTTAGTGGAATTCTGGGTGTTAACATTGGTGCCAACAAGACTTCAGAGGGTCAAAAAAGAATTGATGATTACGTCGAATGTTTTAAAAAAGTATGCCCATATGCAGACTATATTACAATTAATATTTCTTCACCCAATACCCCTAATTTAAGATCTTTGCATCAAGAAGAAAATTTTTTACCCTTATTTGAAGCTTTAAGTTTGGCTCGTAACGAGACCAAATATCTTAACCCTATATTTATTAAGCTCTCACCAGATGAAGGTGAGCAGATTACCACTGTAATTTTAGCCGCAACTAAGAAATTTGAATTTGATGGCGTCATTACTTCCAACACTACAGTTAAAAAAGATAATTTAAGATACTCTGGTCAACTCAATCTTGATGGAGGGCTGTCAGGCAAACCCTTGCTGGATAAGTCTAATGAGCTTTTAAAATTAGCTCATTCACATGAGCCACATTTACTAAAAATTGGTGTAGGTGGGGTTGATAGCAAAGAAAGTTTTAATTCAAAATTAGAGATAGGCGCTTCTTTGGTTCAGATTTATACGAGTTTTATTTTTCACGGTCCTGGAATTGTAAAGAAATTGCTAAGGTAAAATTTTTTGTGGAACCCTTAATTGCTATTTTTACTATTCTTTTCTTAATTGGTGCAATAAGTTTTTTGAAGCCATCAAAAAGAATGAAGTCTCTGAGCCGGGTCAGAATGGCAGCTGCAAAAGAAGGCTTTAAGATTGGGTCAACAAATGAGCTAAGAAAAAAATTTAAAAATTGGAGCCCTCAAGTTGCTATATATCAAATTAAAAATTTCTCTGAATGCAAAAATTTACACTACTTAAGAGCTGAAAATAAGCTTGAGCTTTATGAACCAATTTCATTTAAATATGAAGAAAATTTTCAAATTATTGAAGAAAAAATTTCTAAATTACCGTCTTCAGTACTTGAAATTATTTTTTATCAGTCCAATATAGCAATCGTTTGGAATGAAATGCTTGGTATTGAAGAGCTTTTAAAAATTAAGGAAGCTGTATTAAAAATATGAACTTTTACAGATTATAGTAGATTAATTTATGTCAAAAACCCTTGTTATAGTTGAATCACCTGCCAAAGCTAAGACTATTTCTAAGTATTTAGGGCCAGATTATATAGTCAAGTCTAGCGTAGGACATATAAGAGATCTGCCAAAGGGTAAGTCCAAAAAACCAGTGACAAGAAACACTATTCCAAAAGATCTACCTGAAGATGAAAAGAGATTGTTGAGAGCAAGCAATAAACGTAATGCTCTCATCAGAAAAATGGGAGTAAACCCAGATCAGGACTGGGAAATTGTATGGCAAGTTTCTGATGATAAGACTAAAGTTGTTAAAGAGCTTAAAACTGCTGCAAAAAAAGTTGATGCAATATTTTTAGCAACTGATCTTGATAGAGAGGGCGAAGCAATTGCATGGCATTTAAGGGAAACCCTTGGCGCTAAAAAATATGACTACTCAAGGATCAGGTTTAATCAAATTACTAAAGATGCAATTACCCATGCAATTAATGATCCAAAAGAAATCGATTTAAATTTAGTTGAAGCTTACCAAGCAAGACGTGCCTTAGATCGCGTTGTTGGATATGAGTTATCTCCTTTACTATGGGAAAAGATTGCACGCAGCTTATCAGCCGGAAGAGTTCAATCAGTTGCCTTGAGACTATTAGTTGATAGGGAGCACGAAATCCAGAAATTTAAACCCGAAGAATTCTGGGAGATCTCATTTACTGCTCATCAAGAATCAGATGATTTAGAAATTTCTTTTAACTTAAATAGAAGCAAGCAGTCACCATTGCTTGGATTGGAAGAAGCGAAGAAAATTGAGTCTTTAATTCAAAATACCCAATTATCTATTCATGATATTTCTCAAAAGCCAGTTAAGGTCAAACCAAAAGCTCCTTTTATAACTTCTACACTTCAGCAAGCTGCAAGCACAAAACTTGGCTTTAATGTAAGACGAACTATGCGAGTTGCTCAAAATTTATATGCTGCCGGCCATATAACCTACATGAGAACAGATGCTCCAGCTCTTTCTGCTGAATCTATTTCAGATGCAAGACTGTATATAAGTTCTAATTATGGCAAAGATTATTTAACTAACTCTCCTAGAATTTATTCAAGTAGTGAAAATGCTCAAGAGGCTCATGAAGCAATCAGACCAACCAATGCATCCACCTTGGCTGCATTACTCACGAGTTCTAAGGAAATTACAGAGGATGAAAAAAGACTTTATGATTTAATTTGGCAACAATTCATAGCCTCGCAACTTCCTGATGCAGAATACTTATCTACTACTGTAAAGATTAAATTAGATGAGTATATTTTTTCAGCCTCAGGTAGAGAAGTTATTTTTGATGGATATACAAAGGCTATTACCTCAAGAAAAGATGACAAGTCTCCTCCAATCTTGCCCAATCTATCTAAAGACCAAAGGTTAAACTTGCACAATATAGAAAATAAACAAAAGTATACAAAGCCACCTGCTCGTTTTTCTGAGGCGGCATTAGTAAAAGAGCTTGAAAAGAAAGGTATAGGAAGGCCTTCAACGTATGCAAGTATCATTTCAACAATCCAAGATCGAGGTTATGTTGAT
>CABXNE010000031.1 GCA_902513515.1 uncultured SAR86 cluster bacterium | reverse complement strand
GCTGGCCATGTAATAGCAGAAGTTTCTAAAATAATTAAACCAACTCCTCCACGCGCTCTTTCTTCATAATATGCATTTAGTTGTTCTGAGGTATGGCCGTCATCTGAAGCAAAATTCGAACCCATTGCTGCTAGAACCATCCTATTTTTTAATTCTAAATTCCCAATGAAGGAGGGAGATGCTAGAAGAGGATGTTTGAGTTTTTGATTCATAACTTTATTTTCATAAAAAAAAAATTCGTTTATATTGTTTAAAAGATTTAATTTATTAGGTTAATAGTATGAGTGAAGTAGATGTTAAAATTCAAGAAATCTTAGATAAGGAATCAATCAGAGAATTAGTTTGCATATATTGCAGAGCGGCTGATCGGCATGATAATAATTTAATGCGCTCACTTTATCATGAAGATGCTTATGATGATCATGGGTCTTTTTTTAAAGGCAAGGCAATGGAATTTATTGATCTGCTACCAGAAATACAAAAATCTATGGGTATTCTGCATCACAATGTGACCACTCATAATATTAAGCTTAATGGAGACAAGGCTGAAGGGGAAACATATATCATTGCTTTTCATCAAGTTATAACTGAAGAAGGGAATTATGATGTGTTAATTGGCGGCAGATATTTTGATGAATATGAAAAAAGAAATAATGTTTGGAAATTTTCTAGCAGGGCAGTTGATGCTGATTGGGTATATGTAAACGATCCTTCAAAAGTTAATTTAACTCATTCCATGATCCAGGGTGCTGATATTGGGAGTCCTAATAAAGAAGACCCATCTTATGAACGTTTAAAGTTATTTAAAAGAGGTGTTCGTTAACTAAATTAATTGCGCTAAAACTTCTTCACTGTATGGAGAAATGTCTTTTAATCTTCCTTCACGCATTTTAATTACCCAATCTGGATCTGCGAGCAGAGCTCTTCCAACAGCCACCATGTCATACTTTCTTTCTTTTACATCAGTGATAGCTTTATCAATATTAACCGGTTGAGCATTCGAGCTCATGTTAACAAAACTCTCGCCTTTGGATTCAAGGCCAACGCTTCCGACAGTAATTGTAGGAAGACCAGAAATTTTTTGAGCCCAGTAAGCTAAATTATTTTCTGATCCCTGAAACTCTTTTTCCCAATATCTTCGATTGCTGGCATGAAGATAATCAAGACCTGAGTCAACAATTGGCATAAGTAGCTGCGATAATTCATCAGGACTATTTACTAATCTAGCTTCAAAATCTTGTTGTTTCCATTGAGAAAATCTCATACCTACGATGAAATTATCGCTAACATGAGCTCTAACCGACTCAGTTATTTCTTTTGCAAATTGAGACCTTTTGTATATAGATCCACCATATTGATCCTCTCTTTTATTCAAAGTATCCCAAAAAAAATTATCGATTAGGTAGCCGTGCGCTCCGTGTATTTCCACTCCATCAAATCCTATTTCTTCGCACCATTTCGCATCTTGCCCAAAGACATCGGATATCTTTTTTATATCCGAATGCGTTAATGCATGAGCATTTTTATTATTTGCACTTGAAAGACCTGATGGTGTGTATGCCGGGATACTGGGATCAGGTCCCATACCAGCTTCTCTCATTGCACCGCTATGCCATAACTGAGCTATAACAGATCCACCAGCTTCTTTGATTTTGTTAACAACTAATTTCCAACCATCTCTTGATTTTTCACTATCAAGCCGAGGTACATTAGGATAACTACTTGATGCCACATGACTCACTTCAATACCTTCTGTAATAATAAGTCCTACCTCGCCTTTTGCCCGTCTTTCATAATATTTAGCTACATCTGCACCAGGAATATTGTCAGGAGACATGCATCTAGTCATTGGAGCCATTACGATTCTATTTCTGAGCTCTAAATTTTTTAATTTGTAATCGCCAAAAAGCATATTTTTTTCTCTATCATTAAGCTTAATATAGTAATACTAATAAATTTTTATAAGAAGCAATAAATATATGAGATTAAAAAATAAGGTAATTTTAATAACAGGCGCAGGCTCGGGAATTGGGAGAGCAACTGCAATACTTTTTTCAAAAGAAGGTGCTCAGTTAATCTTAAATGATGTTAATAAAGAAGATCTTAAGATTACTTTCGAAGCACTAGATGGAAATAAGCATTTGATGCATTGCGGAGATATTTCAGATAGCTCAATAGTTCAAGAATTATTTAAATTAATTACCTCATCTTACAAAAGAATCGATGGTGTTATAAATAATGCGGGGATTGGAAGATATCCAGGAGATGGCGAGAATGGTGAAATTCATGAAACAAATGATGAATCATGGAGAGCAGTTATTGGCGTAAATCTTGACGGCGCATTTCATGTTAGTAGGGAAGCAGTAAGGTTAATGCTTGCAAAAGATATTGAAGGTTCTATTGTTAATATCTCTAGCACCTCGGCCTTTACCGGAGAGGGGCCCTTGGCTTATTGCACTTCAAAAGGGGCTCTTTTAGGTTTTACCAGAGCTTTGGCCATAGATTTAAGCGCTAAAAATATTAGGGTGAATGCAATTTGCCCTGGCCCAACTGCTACTAGGTTGTTAGAAAGCATACCAAAGGAATGGCAAGATTCACTCGCAGCTAGCATTCCCCTAGGAAGATTGGCTGAACCAAATGATGTGGCGCTAACAAGTCTTTTTCTTCTCTCGGATGATTCAAGCTTTTATACGGGGCAGACCCTATCTCCAAGTGGAGGCTCTTATATGATTTAAGAGTAAATCTATATAGAGTACAGTCTTCTATATTAACCTAGTTAACTCTCTGAAATGTTTTCTACAAAATACCTTGTATGAATCGTTGCCACCGATTTTAATTTGATCACCATCCTTAACAACTTTACCTTTTTCATCCAAACGAACAACCATGATTGCTTTTCTTCCACAGTCACAAACCGTTTTCAACTCAATCAAATTATCTGCAAGAGCAAGAAGTTCAGAGCTTCCTTTAAATAATTTACCTTGAAAGTCCGTACGAATTCCATAACACATAGCCGGAATATTAAGTTCGTCACTTATCTTGCAGACCTGTCTGACTTGTTCTTTTGTTAAAAACTGCACTTCATCGATTAAAATGCAACTAATTTCTTTTTTAATTTTTTCTTGAGAAACGAAATTAAAGAAATTGAAATCTGAATCAACTGAATAAGCCTCAGCAGTCAATCCAATTCTTGAGTGAATCTTTCCATCGTTGTTATCGGCATCAATTTTTGGAAGGAATAATAATGTTTCCATTCCTCTTTCATGATAATTGTAGTTAGATTGCAGCAAAGCAGTTGATTTGCCAGCATTCATCGTAGAGTAGAAAAAATGTACCTTAGCCAAAGATCAGTTTTGTAGCGGTTCTGAATAAAATTGACTGACCCATTTACGAAATTTGTTAATCGGTCCATCTCCATCACATAAAATAGGGTCTGATACATAACTTTTGTTATCCCAAATTGGCAGATCATCAAGAACCCCATGAGCAATACCATCAATTATAGCCATTCCTAGTTCATCCTCTATATCTTTAGAGACTCTCATTGACCATCGTAAAATTGAATGTTTATTATTTACAGGGCATGAGGCATTTACCATAATAAATTCGCCGCCGTTAGGAGGAAGGTTTATCATTTTTAAGCCAACCGTTCCAAGCCCCCATGACTCTCGGGTAAAAGTTGTAGTAAACATTTCGTAATTTTCAACTTTATTTTCTTCTGAAACACTATCACTGTTTGGGTCATATAATGTTTCTGCAATCGTTTTTTTATATATACCCTCAACGATTGCCTCTGTTTCTGGCAAGCTTGGTGACCCGTGAACTTTTGGAAAGTGAGCTGCATCGACATCATTTTCAGCAATTTCTTGTAAGACAGTATTGATGTTGTAATCATAATGGTAGGTTTTTCCCCATTTTTCATCGTCTCCATTAAAGCCAGCAATCTCGGGAACCTCCCATTGTGGCTCTTTTCTATGTAAATGATGCCATGCCCAAATAAATCCATTTACATCAACCGCTGGGTAGTTGAACATCTTAATCTCTTTTGCTGATTCAGGAACGTTACTGTTTTTATCAATTTCAACGCAAGAACCATTAACATCCCATTTAATTCCATTCTTAGAGCAATAAAGTCCTTCGCCGTGGACTTCTCCACTCATTCCTAAATTAATCCCAGAATAGCCGCAATAAGCATCCAAAACTCCAATTTCTCCTGATTCTGTTCGAAATGCAGCCACATCATTTTCACAAAACTTAATTGATTGAACTTCTCCGTTTTTAAGCTCATGACTTCTGACAACACAGAACCAGCCGTTTGGCATTGGAAATGGAAATTCTTGTTTTGGCATTATTTTTTTACTTCTCAAGTTTTAAATATAGTTATTACTAATTATATTTGCTTTAAGCTATTTTTGAAAATAGATTTTTTATCATAGTTTCACTATTAATTATCTTTATCAACACATTTTTTCTAATAAATGAAAGATACTTCATTACGAGTTATATTATTGTTAAAAATATTTTAGAAAATGTATGATTAGGCATACGTAGGGAGAGAAAAATTATGACAAAACTTAGATTTGTAAAAACACCTGAGCAGTTAATTGAAGCTGCAGAAAATAATTTAGAATTTTTTGATGCAAATATGCATGCCATTAAAGCTTGGTATAAAACTGAGCCAGGACTTATTGAACAATTAATTCCAGCTCCGTTAGAGCCTCACGCTGATCCAATGGTAAGAATAGTTATCTCTAGAGTTTTTGTTGATCTAAACGGTGGCATGGATTTTGGCGCCGCAACCTTTGGTGTTAATTGTATGTACAAAGGCAAAGAGGGTATTTATGAAATTACCATGCCCATGGAAACCGAAGGAGTGGTTGTTGGTGGAAGAGAGACGTATGGCGAACCAAAGAAAATAGCAGACGTTACAGCTTCAAAAGATGGCGATGACTGTGTTGCAACTGTTACTAGGCATGGAATTACATACATAGAACTAAAAGGCAAAGCAACCGATGTTTTAGAAACTTCTTCTTTTACTGACGATGTATATTGTTTCAAAGTATTCCCTTCATGCGAACAGCATAAAGCAGTTGATCAGAACCCTCTATTGGTAAAGATTAACATGCACAGAACACAATCTGTTCACACAAAACTTGATGGAGAGATCATACTTAGAGAGTCCCCTGTAGATCCAGTTGTTGATTTGCCTGTTAAAGAAATAGTTTCATTGGTTTGGGAAGAAGGAACCTCATCTTCAAATGCATCAGTTATGGAAGAAGTAGATGCTATGTCATACGTGCCATTTATGCATTCTAGATACGATTCTGCTTAAGGATTAAATATGAAAGATTTTAATGGCAAGTTAGCAGTCGTTACTGGTGGAGCATCTGGCGTAGGTTTTGCAATTGGCGAAGCTTTAGCAAAAGAGGGCGCAAAGGTCATTCTTACAGATATTGAAAAAGAAAGCCTTGAAAGTTCAACCGCATTGCTTGCAAATCAATCATTTGATGTTTTTTGTAAAGTTGCCGATGTTTCCAACATTGATTCTATGCAAGAGCTTGCTAGCTGGTGTCAATCTGAATATGGGCCAGTTCATTTGCTTTTTAATAATGCTGGAGTAGCGCCTGCAGAATTATTGCCAATTTGGGACACAAAACCAAATGATTGGCAATGGGCTTATGGTGTGAACGTTATGGGGGTGCTTCATGGTATTCAAGCATTTGTTCCGGGAATGTTAGCCCATGGAGAAGAATCAAGAGTTATTAATACATGCTCAGGCAATGGCGCATTTATTAATCTACCTTCAACACCTATCTATACATCATCCAAGGCTTCAGTCTCAAGCATTACTGAGGTATTAAAACTTCAGCTTGAACAGGCCGATGCAAGTGTTAAGGTTTCAATTCTATTTCCTGGACCACATACAGTCAGAACAAAACTATTTTCAGCTGAACGTAACCGTCCTGAAGAATTAGCTAGAGATCCAAATGCACCAGAGCATCCAATCTCCTCAGTTGAAGATATGCTAGAGATGATGAGTTCCATGGGGATTGAAATGGAAACCACAGAGCCAGAAGAAGTTGCTTCATTTTGCCTTGCTCAAATCAAAGAAGGGAACTATTGGATAAATCCAATAAATGAAAAAAGTGAACAAGCTTTTAAGGATCGTGTGGAGTCTATTATCTCTCGCAGTGATTTACCTAACCCAAATATTTTTTAGGTCTAATTGATGAGCGTTCAAACAGTTGATCATTTTTTCAATCCATCATCTAAGGATTTTATTCATGATCCCATTCCAACCCTAGAAAAACTAAGCTCTGAATATCCAATTTCTCGTTTTGACCAATGGCAGGCATGGCTAGTTACAGGTCATGAAAACATTATTAAATGCCTATTAGATACAAGACTATCAACTGATTTTAATCTTTGGGAATTTGCACCAGCAAAGAAAGCAGTTGAAGATATGGATCCCTTTGAGAAATTAATGAATAACAATCTTTTTTTCTTAGATCGTAAAAACCATTTGAGATTAAGGAAATTGGCATTGCCTGCATTTTCTCCAAGGATTATGCAGCAAATGAAAGAAAGATTTGAAGTCTTAGTTACAGAAAGATTTAATGAAAT
>CABXNE010000030.1 GCA_902513515.1 uncultured SAR86 cluster bacterium | reverse complement strand
GGTGGGTTTGGTGGTAAATCTGATTTACTTGCCACATGCCAAACCTACACAGGGAATCCTGGATGTTACAGGGAAAATGCTAAATACCTTGATGCAATTACTCCTGCCAAAATGAAGGCAACTTTCAAGAAATGGATTGATGACACGCCTTATGTTCTTACCATTTTACCCAATGAGAAAGTTGGTGTTAATGATAATGGTATAGATAGATCTGAAGGTGTCCCCTACCCAACAGAAAAAGTCTTATTCAAGTTCCCAACACTTCAAACTGCTACGTTATCCAATGGAGCAAAAGTTGTCTTGGCACAACGTACTGAAGTTCCATTAGTTGAAATGAACTTTCAATTTAGTTTTGGTTATGCACAAGAAAATAATGACGAGCTAGGATATACAAACTTCATGATGGATATGCTAAATGAAGGCACTAAAAAATATTCATCGCTTCAGTTTGACGAAGCGCTTGATTCCCTTGGATCTACTTTGGGATTTGGTTCGGGTCTTGATACATCATATGCAACTGTTTCAAGTTTAAAAACTAATCTATCAGAAACTTTAGATTTGGCTAGAGAGGCTTTGGTTAACCCTACTTTCCCTCAAAAAGAAATTGATAGAATTAAGAAGCAAACTCTTGCATCGATAGTTCAAGAAGAAAATAGGCCTGCGGCCATTGCATACAGAAATATTGGTAAATTACTTTATGGTGAAAATCATCCGTATGGCAAACCCTTAACAGGCAGCGGCATTTCAAAAACGATATCAAATATTTCGCGTGATGATGTTATTGCAGTTCATAAAAGAGCTATTAATCCAGCAAACTTAACATTTACAGTAGCCGGAGATATTGAGTTAGATGAGTTAGTTGTAATGCTCGAAGATAAATTTGGTGGTTGGTCTGGTAATTCAAATTCAAATCTTAAAAAGCTTAATAATGTTGCATTACCTAATACCAGAACGGTCTACTTGATCGATAAACCTAATGCCCAACAATCATACATTGTTGCAGGTCAATTATTACCACCTTCAGCTACAGATGAGGAGATAAAAATTAGCTATATGAATTACGCAATTGGTGGAAGCTTTACCGCAAGGCTTAACATGAATCTTCGTGAAGATAAAAGTTGGTCATATGGAGTAAGGACAAGGCTGTCAGATGCCAAAGGTCAGAGAGCCATGCTTGTAACTGCTCCTGTGCAGACTGATAAAACTTCTGAGTCTATTACCGAAATTGTAAACGAATATGCTGCTTATATTAGCACTTCACCAACTACTGATGATGAGCTAGCCAAAGGCAAGGCGTCAAAAACATTAAGGCTTCCTGGTCAATTTGAGACTCTTGGTGCTCTTAAGGGTGGAGTTTCAGACATTGTGACTTTCAACAGAGACATAGATTATTTAAATCAGCTTCCTAAGTTATTAGATGAGCCATCGCTTGAAGATGTTCATGCCATGGCACAAAAATATATTAAACCTGATCAATGGACATGGTTGATTGTTGGTGATCTCAGCAAAATTGAAGAGCCGATTAGAAATCTAAATCTTGGTGCTGTAAAAGTATTAGATTGATGAGTGAACCTATATCAATTAGCAAATCAATTGCTAATAAATCATTTAGCTCAAATGCTCATTCCCCTATTTATAATTTTAAATCTGAGATTAATTTTGCTGATTTAGATGTCTTTACTCAAGGGCAGCCATTTGATCACTTTAAAAAAATGCGAGAAGAAGCTCCTGTTTTTCTTCATCCACCCTTTCTAAATGATCCAGAGCCAGGATTCTGGTCATTGACTCGTCACGAAGATATTTTACAAGTATCATCTAATCCAAAAATATTCTCATCTCAAGCAGGCACTGGCACCATGATTACACTTGGTAGTGAGGACAGAAGACATCCTAAATTGTGGCGTTCTGCTATTGATCATATGTTAAATCTAGATGGTGACATGCATATTAATCTCAGGCGTGAGCACATGCCATTCTTTAAACCTGATTATGTATCAAATTTAAGAGTCAAGGTTCAGGCTAAAGTGACAGATTTATTAGATGCCATTAACCCCAATGAAGACTGTAATTTTGTTACTGCTTTTTCTCAACAACTCCCGATTTTTACATTATCTGAAATTCTCGGTATACCTGAAGCCGATAGACAGAAACTTGTAACCTGGATGGAATTTCTAGAACTCGCTCAATACATTCAGGTTGAACAATTAAAGAAAGAATTCGATGCCGAGCAAACAAATGAACCAGTAAACACAGACATGATTGATATGTTTAATACCATGGTTGATGAAATGTTTGAATACGGACGAGATATTTTAAATGCTAAGAGAAAAAACCCTTCTGATGATCTGCTTTCAGCTATAGCTAATGCTGAATTAGAAGGCCATCAATTAAGCCCTGAATTTTTAGATGGTTCATGGCTATTAATAATTTTTGCAGGCAATGACACCACAAGAAATACCTTAAGTGGCGCCATTAAATTATTAACAGAAAACCCTGATCAAAAGCAAAAACTTATTGATAATCTAGAGCTAATGCCTAACTTTCTACAAGAATGTATACGTATGATTTCTCCAGTTATGCATATGCGCAGGACTACAACCTGCGAAACAGAAATTGGTGGCCAATTAATGGGCCCTGGAGAGAAAATAGTTATGTGGTATGGAGCTGCCAACAGAGATCCATCGGTCTTCTCAAATCCAGATCTATTTGACATTGAAAGAGCTAATGCTGACAAGCATTTAGCTTTTGGTATCGGCAGGCATACTTGCATTGGAAAACCGGTAGCTTTGATGCAATTAGAAGAATCTTATAAACAAATTTTGACACGTTTTCCCAATATTCATATGAGCGCAGATTGGAAAGTTGCACCAAATAACTTTGTCCACGCCATCCAAGAAATGCCTGTTAAATTTTAAGCTAACAACACATCATTCATATAAAATATCCTCATGCCAAAATCTATCTGGTTCCAACCTATTTCCATTGATGATTTCAAGGGTTCATCTATAAATATGGATAAACATCTTGGTATAGAAGTTGTAGAAATTGGTGATGATTTCATTGTAGGTAAAATGCCGGTTATTGAAAAAACTAAGCAGCCTTATGGGATTCTTCATGGTGGGGCCACTTGCGTCCTTGCTGAGAGCATTGGCAGCATGGCTGCTGCCTTGTCTATGGATAACACTAAAAAATATCCAGTAGGCATAGAGATCAATGCCAACCATGTTTCGTCACCCACACAAGGTTATGTATACGCTAAAGCGGCTCCGGTGCATATAGGTAGCTCAACTTCTGTCTGGAATATCGATATTACAGATGACGATGGTAAGCGTGTTGCATTTTCAAGATTTACAGCCTTGCATAAAAATCATCCTCAATCTTAAGCAATTACAAATTTCATTAATCTAGCTCTATAATCAAGCCATGGATTATGTCCCTTATGCAGTTCCATTCTTTTTATTGGCTATATTGATTGAGCTTGCCTACGGTATTATCAAAAAAAATAATACCTATCGACTTAATGATGCAATAAGCAGCCTTTTTATGGGTTCATTAAGATCTGCAAACAAGCTCATTATCATAGGTCTGGGTGGTTATGTCTTTTATTTAATTGAAACAAATAACAGCCTATGGAG
The DNA here is from genome assembly GCA_902513515.1 of uncultured SAR86 cluster bacterium. Taxonomy (GTDB): domain Bacteria; phylum Pseudomonadota; class Gammaproteobacteria; order Magnimaribacterales; family D2472; genus D2472. Next base: position 4,111 of record CABXNE010000030.1, on the reverse strand, counting down.
AATGGATGCTAACTCACCGTTAGTGTGGGTGTTTGCATTTACAGTCTATGACTTCTTTTATTACTGGTTTCATCGAATGAGCCATGAAAGACAAATCTTTTGGGCCTCTCATGTAGCTCATCATCAAAGCGAAGACTACAACCTGAGTACCGCACTAAGACAAACCGGTACAGGTGCATTTATTACTTGGATTTTTTTTATACCTGTATTTTTAATAGGAGTACCCTCTTATGTTTTTGTAAGCGTCGCCTCAATCAATCTCATCTATCAATTTTGGGTCCACAGTGAGCATATTCCTAAGCTCGGTTGGTATGAAAAATTCTTTGTTACAGCATCCAACCACAGAGTGCATCACGCACAAAATGAAAACTATATAGATAAAAATTACGGTGGTGTCTTTATTATTTGGGATCGAATGTTTGGTACCTATAAAGAGGAAGATAATTCAGAAGCACCTATCTATGGAATTAGAGGGAAAATCGATACCTTTAACCCAATATGGGCTAATCTTCATATTTATGTAAATATGCTCGAAGACATTTGGAGTGCAAAGAGATGGAAAGAAAAACTCTTTGTCCCTTTTGCTCGAACTAGTTGGAGACCTTCAAGCCTTCCAAATTCAATAAGAAAAGATGATTTCGATCCTGTAACATTTAAAAAATATAACCCCCAGGTACCAACAAAAATTAAGGCCTATAGCTTCTTTCAGTTTTTTGCACTTAGTTATGTCGGATTCGCCTTGCTAGAAAATGGGAATCTGAACTATCAACAGTTATGGGTAACCATCAGCATGATGGCCTTTACCATGTATTGCACTTCACTTTGGCTTGATGGTAAAGAAGGGATTGGAATGGAGATAACACGTCTTACATTATGCTTAGTCTTAAGTTTTTACACTTATTCAAACATGAGTTTTAATCTAATTACTATTAGCTTACTGATTTACTCAGTCTTGAATATCTTAGTTTTACCTCTGATAAATAGGCCTCAAGTTATCCCTGAGGCCCTAAAAACTAACTAGTCCTCAAAATCACTTGCCTGAGTGACAGTTACATCCCCAAACTCAGCTGATGAGAAATGCATAGTTTTAGCTACCCAATTACCACCTTCTTTAACCCAGTTCATGGACGCTCTTGTTCTATAGTCTCTGGTGATTCCAGCTGCCTGGAGAACACCCTCATAATAAAATCTTACATGTACAACATCATCAGAAAGCTCAGTGAAATCAGGGTGAAAAGCCGATAAGTTTCCACCAAGACCAGATGCTTGCCAGCTTGCTTCTGATTGCTTATTCATTGGCTTGTGAAAGCTACCATCTGAATTAGTATTCAAAGTTCCTGACTTGCTTTCTAAAGCAACAACAGTTTTGTAGTCTTGATCCTTTCTAGCTTGAAAATACTTAGAAAATGCTGTCTCTACTTCAGCTTCAGCTTTTGACTGAGCAGCATCTAAAGTTGCAATAAATCCAAACATTAATGCGCAAATCATAAATAAATTTTTCATCAATTCTCCTTTTATAATTAAAAGCCAATCCTAACATTATGTAGTTTAAATGTACTTATTTAATGCAATGTCCTATCGAGATTTAAAGAAAGCTTCATTTGTTCTCGATAACTTCTATGAAATGCTTTAAAAGTTCCATCTGCCTTAGGTTCTAATATCTCAAAATAAGCCTCTTTATTTTCATCTTCTGGGACATGCATCAACACTTTATTGCCACAATCTGCACAATGAACATCATCTTTAGAGATAAAATTAAAAGATCTATGGATGCAGTCTGGTGTATTTTTATTCTTTGGCATTAGTTTTACAACCAGTAATCAGAGTTGTATTTAATTTCTATTTCATCACGCATGTTTATTAAGCCTGCAACAAATACATTTTTAAGTAAGGTAATGCTTGTGGTGAATGTGCCTATGACAAACTTACCTCCATACTTGAAATAGATGCGGGATTTTATTCCTATTGCATATAGCATGCAAATCACCAGCATCCTTTCCCATCTTGATAACTGCATCAATGATAACCTCAGAAGGTTCACATCCATCCGGTATCTCTAAAGGTTCATATTCTGGATGTAAGGGATGATGCGGCAAATGCTCCAATAGTTTTAAGAAATTCTTATTACTTAGCCCAAAGTTCCATTCATAATCATCCATACCCTTGATGTATGATGCGCCATCAATGAAGAAGTTACCCTCTGCATCAATGTACATCATTTCATTAGGATTAATCGGGTTTACCGTTGCTTTATTTTGCATATTTTCTCCATACTAATAACAAACACAGAATTGTATTTATTAGATGTGTGAAATTTGATTTGAATGCCGAATGACTTTCTTTGATTACACTTATTTATATAAGGTTTTTTTGATGAAATTCAAGGCTTAAAAAATGATTATTCCAGAGCTTATTAGGAGAAAAAAGAACAAAATTAAATACATGAGCTCTTGGGTATAAGCAAACAGCATTAAAGGGATTAATGATGGTAATAAGCCTCCAAGAGCATAATCATTAAGCTTATTAGCTGTTTCTGCTGTGTACTCTATAAACTCATTTGAATGCTTCACAATGGATTCAATCGCAGCATCTGCTGCAAAAATGGCTGAAGGAACCAACACTGCAGTTGAGGCTACAATTCCAGTACTTTTAATAAAATATCTTCTTTCCATAATCTAATAATACCCCATTGGATTATATTTCTCATTTTTCAGGTCTAACAACTCAGCAAAAGCTCTAAACCAGTCATCAAGCAATTTCTTTTCTTTGTAAAGAGATACTAAATTTTGCTTTACTCGCTTTTTTAGATGGTTCCATTCTTTTTCTATACGATAAAACTCAAGTTGAACCAGCCCATTTTCATCTAGCAAATTGAGATCTGGTTGTTGATCCATCTCAATTAAATTTAGGTGTGAGCGATAAATGTTTCTTTGAATTTTTTTATATTCTTTGACATTAAGTGGGTATTGATCAATAAGATCTTGAGACATATAGCTTTCAAATAACTCTAGTTGTCCCTGCTTATTGTTTTTAGAAAAAAATGGATGAGGTAGCATAAATAAAAATTAGATTACCTGAGAAGCTGGTTTATTACTCAAAGCAAGATCCCAATGTTCATATGCCTTGGTAGATATGAATGAATTGGAATTGATCAAAGATATAACTTCCTGATGAAAGGATTCTGCTTCATCACGCGAGATAAGCAGCATAAGCGACTTAATAATTCTGGTTATACGTAATTGGTTGTGATTATGATGACGCTGCCATTGATCATTGCGTGATAGGAAGCCTAGAAAAAAATTCTTGGAGGCTATTAAATTATTCGCAATTGCTGGATCGATACGTATCCGCTCAATTAATGCAGGATCATCAATATAAAATTTACTTAGGCTCATAGCACTCGGTTCGTTTAATGGAAATAGCCTTTGAATAAAGTCATGCGTTCTTTCAATCTCTATATCTGAAAACTCCCATATCTGATGGATGAACCTCCCTTTGTCATCCGGCTCTAAGCCTTTTAAAAACTTATAGATATCCATCAATGAGTAACCTTTACAGGGAGGTTATTTAGATAATTGTATGAATTTGATTTAAGGATGCTGGAGAATTCTTTTGGCGGGAATAGCATCTCTAAATCATCAATCTCCTGCCCAGAAGTTATTAAGTTTGAACTTAACATCAAAAGAGCCGATTCATTGCGTGTGGCTGCAAAATCAGGCATTTTTTCGCAAATTAATTCTATGTTCTCGCCTATATTATCAAGAGTTTCATCTGAAGTAGACTCATCCACATTAAGTGAAGAAACATAAAGTAATTGTTTTAATAGGACATTCTCTTGATAGCAGCTAGCAATATAGATTTTATGTAAATCTTGATAGTGCTTGAAGGAAAGATATTCTTGGCGACGAGGATTTAATGAGATGGTTAATGCATCATATTCTTGGCGTCTATATGATTCTTTATCAACCGACTGATAGGCCCTTTCCAACATATCTAATGATGATTCGGTGAGCTCCATGCTCAGTTTAGTATTGCCTGAAAGAATAGTTTCGCCTGCCATGAAGCAATCCGTAAATGCTTTGGAAGAAAGCTTGGCTGATTCGTAGAGAAA
>CABXNE010000029.1 GCA_902513515.1 uncultured SAR86 cluster bacterium | reverse complement strand
GCTCTGATTCTCTTGCTAGAGAACTGGTCGGGACATTACATATTGAAAGAGTGCTTAAATAATCTTTTTCTTGCGCATATCTTAATGCGGCTAGGGTGTCTGCTGTTTCACCCGACTGAGAAATGGTGACGAACAAAGTGCCTTCTTCTACCAGAGGATCTCTGTATCGATATTCACTTGCAAAATCTACGTAACAGGGGATTTTTGCTATCTGCTCAAACCAAAATCTTCCAACCTTGCCTGCATGCAAACTGGTCCCACAGGCAACGAACTGGATTCTTTTAATTTCACTAAAAACGTCTGAAGAGCCTAGACCAAATATATTGTCCAATACATCGTCTTCTCCAAGCTTTCCGTTGATAGTATTGGCAATCGATTCGGGTTGTTCATATATTTCTTTCTCCATAAAATGAGAATATTTGCCTTTGGTAACGGCGTTAACTGCTATATCTATTTCAGTTATATCTCGTGTTACCTGAGAGTTTTTCCCATCAAACACTTGATAGCTTTCCTTGTTGATTTCAGCAACATCGCCATCTTCTAAAAAGACAAATTCATTGGTTAGTTGAGAAAGGGCCAGCGGATCAGATGCTGCAAAATTTTCTTCCAAACCAATTCCGATTAAGAGCGGACTTTTGTTTCTCGCAACAACCAGCCTGTTTTTATCATGAATGTGAATAGCTGCTATAGCATATGCTCCATCTAACTCCTTAATTGCATCTTGCATGGCTACAAGCAAGTCACCGGAAGATTGCAGATGCTGGTGAAGTAAGTGCGCTATCACCTCTGAATCAGTTTCTGATTGAAAGGTATAACCGTCCTTAGTTAATTTTTCAGTAAGCTCAAGATAGTTTTCTATAATTCCATTGTGGACAATGTGAACTTCTCCACTGGATGCGTGAGGGTGGGCATTTTGTTCTGAGGGTTGTCCATGTGTTGCCCAACGAGTATGAGCAATGCCAAGTTTGCTTTTGGGGCGCTTTTCAATCATTCCATCTTCAAGCAAGCTTACTTTACCCAAAGTTCTCAAATTAAAAATGCTGTCTTTTTGATGAAGAGCAATTCCAGCTGAGTCGTAGCCACGATACTCCATCTTGTGCAGGCCTTGAACCAATAGTTTGCCTACATTGCGAGATGATGCCGCTCCTATGATTCCACACATATTATTTTTTGTTTTTAGCCCAGTCTTCTTTGATGACTTGTTTGCCTCGGCCTACCGCCAAAGCTTCATCAGGCACATCCTTGGTAATAACAGATCCAGCGCCTACGTATGCGCCCTTGCCAATATTAACTGGCGCAACCAAAGAAGAGTTAGTTCCAATAAAACTTTCCTCGCCAATGCTTGTTTTATGTTTGTTGGTTCCATCGTAATTGCATGTAATGGTTCCAGCCCCAACATTTGTTTTTTTGCCTATATCTGCATCGCCCAAATATGCAAGATGATTAGCTTTAGCCCCATCTCCAAGCTTGGTTTTTTTGGTCTCAACAAAATTACCTATTTTGGCATTATCTCCTATTTCTGATCCCTCTCTAAGACGGGCATAAGGCCCTATATTGCAATTGGAGCCAACAATTGCAGATGAGAGGTGGCTAAAAGATTCAATGACTGAATTATCTCCAATAGAAACATCTTGAAGGACAACGTTTGATTTAATGGTGACGTTGTTGCCAAGAGTAACTTGACCTTCAAAAATAACATTTACATCAACTGAGCAATCTTTTCCAGCCTCAACATCACCCCTGACATCAACGCGTGTTGCGTCTAAAAGTGTAATTCCTTGTTCTAGTAATTTTTCAGAGCCCATGTTTCTTAATATTGATTCTAGCTCGTGCAATTCTTTTTTGTTATTTGCTCCCATCACTTCAGAGGGGTTGGCTTGAATACAATTTATTTTAACCCCTTTTGCAGAAAGTATCTCGACTAAGTCTGTAAGATAATATTCATTGGCTGCATTTTGGTTGTTGATATCTTCTAGAGCTGCCTTTAAAAGTTGGCCGTCAATTAATAAAATTCCTGTAAATACTTCTTGTATTAACCTCTCATCATCAGATGCGTCTTTTTGTTCAATGATCTTTAAAGCTTGATTTTGATCATTGGTCACCACTCTTCCGTAGCCCGTTGGATCAGTTAAAATCATAGATAGAAGTGTGCACTCTTGTCCTGAATCAATAAGAGCTGCTATAGTCCTGCTGCTAATTAAGGGTACGTCGCCATATAAAACCAACACTTTTTCACCATCTTTAATTAGATGTGCTGCAGTCTTAACAGCGTGTGCGGTACCAAGTTGTTCATCTTGATCTGCTGTTAGAATCTGGGGATCAATTGTTGCTAGATGCTGCTTTAATAAAGCTTTTTCATGCCCAACAACAACAGTTATATTTTTACTACTTTCTTTTGCGGTCTTAATGACATGAGAAACAAGGCTTTGTCCCCCAAGCGGCTGCATAACCTTTGGCAGATTTGTATTCATTCGAGTGCCCTTGCCTGCTGCAAGGATAATAGTATGAATATTCAACGCAATGACGAATTAAGTTTGATACAAGTACCTTACTTGTTTTTTCTTAGTTTTTGAATGGTTTTGATTCTTGCGGCTGCTTCAGCTAATTGAGCTGCCGCTTTCGTATAATCTAGTTCTGACTCTTTATCATGCATATTTTTTTCTGCAAGCTCTTGGGCTTTGATGGCTTCGGCTTCATCCATTGATTCTGCACGCTCAGCTCTATCAGATAAGAAAGTAACTATATCAGGCTGTATTTCAATAAACCCGCCTGAGCAAAAAAAGGTTTTTTCGTCATCACCGTTTTGAACCCGCACCGGGCCTGGCGCTAAGCCTGTAAGCAGGGGGGTGTGCCCCGGAGCAATGCCTATTTCACCAAGAGAGCCCGTAGCAAAAACCATGGTTCCTTCGCCAGAAAAAATTTCTTCGCTTGATGAAACTATGCTGACTTTAATGGTGGACATAAATTATAGGTTTTTTGCTTTTTCTACAACTTCTTCAATGGTTCCAACCATATAAAAAGCTTGCTCTGGAAGATCATCATAATCTCCAGCTAGGATTCCTTTAAATGATTTAATTGTGTCTTCTAGTTTTACATATTTTCCAGGAGAGCCTGTGAAAACTTCTGCAACAGTAAAAGGTTGAGATAGGAATCTTTCAACCTTTCTGGCTCTTGCAACTGCTAGCTTATCTTCTTCTGATAGTTCATCCATGCCCAAAATAGCGATAATGTCTTTAAGCTCTTTATATTTTTGTAAAACCCCTTGAACGCCTTGGGCAACATTGTAGTGCTCTTCACCAACTACAAGTGGGTCTAGTTGCCTGCTAGTTGAATCGAGCGGGTCTACTGCTGGGTAGATTCCAAGCTCAGCAATTTGCCTTGAAAGCACAACGGTTGCGTCTAAGTGAGCAAAAGTGGTTGCTGGTGATGGGTCTGTTAAGTCATCAGCTGGAACATACACGGCTTGAATTGAAGTAATAGAACCATCTTTTGTTGAGGTAATTCTTTCTTGTAGAGCGCCCATTTCCTCGGCTAATGTCGGCTGATATCCAACAGCTGATGGCATTCTTCCTAGTAACGCAGAAACCTCAACTCCGGCTAAAGTGTATCGATAAATGTTATCAATAAAAAGCAGGACATCTCTTCCCTCATCCCTGAATTTTTCAGCCATTGTTAATCCTGTTAATGCAACCCTAAGTCTATTTCCAGGGGGTTCGTTCATTTGCCCATAAACCATAGCTACTTTTGATTCACTTGGTTTCTCGACGTTTACTACTCCTGACTCTTGCATTTCATAGTAGAAGTCGTTTCCTTCACGGGTTCTTTCCCCAACCCCTGCAAAAACTGACAGCCCAGAGTGCTCAGTCGCAATGTTGTTGATGAGCTCCATCATGTTCACAGTTTTGCCCACCCCAGCTCCACCAAACAAACCAATTTTTCCACCCTTTGCAAACGGGCATATCAAATCAATTACCTTGATGCCTGTCTCAAGCAAGTCATCCGAAAGAGATTGATCCATGTAACTTGGTGGCTTTCTATGAATCGGCATTTGCTCGTCTGCCCCAATGGGGCCGCACTCATCAATAGGGTTCCCTAAAACATCCATGATTCGCCCAAGAGTTTTTTCACCCACTGGAACTGATATAGGTGCGTTGGTTCGTTCAGCTATGAGTCCTCTTTTTAAACCCTCAGTTGTTCCCATAGCAATTGCCCTAACGATTCCATCGCCAAGCTGCTGCTGAACCTCAAGCACAGTTCCTGTGTCTGATATTTTAATAGCTTCGTATACCTGAGGGATGTTATTTTTTTCAAACTCAACATCAATAACCGCTCCGATAATTTGTGTTACTAAACCATTGCTCATTTCTTTCTCCTTAAACCGCAGCCGCTCCACCAACTATCTCAGATAATTCCTGAGTAATGGCTGCTTGTCTTACGTTGTTATATAACAGTTCCAATTCTTTAATTAAATCGCCAGCATTTTCAGTAGCGTTTTTCATAGCCAGCATTTTTGCTGCTTGTTCACATGCGCTATTTTCTATAACCGCGTGATAGATTAGTGACTCAATGTATCTTGTCATCAGGCCCTCTAATAGCTCTTGAGCCTCTGGCTCATATAAATAATCCCAATGTGTTGAAGTAAGCTCATCGCTTTCCTCGGCCGGAAGAGGAATTAATTGCTCAACTTTAGGCTGTTGCGTCATAGTATTCACAAATCCATTTCCACATAGGTAGACTTGGTCTACCTCTCCGCTTCTATGAAGGTCTAGAACTGTTTTAGTTAATCCAATTAATGCATCTGGGTCGGGTTTATCTCCCAGCTTCTGAACATTAGCAACTACATCACCACCAACAGATTTAAAAAAACTAGCTGCCTTTAAACCAATCAATGCAAAGTTTGATTCAATGCCTTGTGCTTTCAGTTCTGCTGATTTGTTTATAACTTGTTTGAACAGGTTAATATTCAAGCCACCGCACAGCCCTTTATCAGAGCTTACGACTAAAAAACATGCTTTTTTTGTTTCTCTATGTTCATAGAATGGGTGGGAATATTCAGAGCTGGAATTTGCAATATGGGAAATCACTTCTTTAATTTTTTCAGAGTAAGGCCTTCCAAGCTGCATTTCATTTTGTGTTTTTTTAATTTTACTGGCAGCAACCATTTCCATGGCCGAAGTAATTTTTTGCGTGCTTTTAATGCTCGCAATCTGTTTTCTTACTTCTTTGGTATTAGCCATTACTTATAAATTAAAATGTTTGGGTTTTTTTAAATTGCTCAACAACTTCGGTGAACTGCTTTTCAATATCATCATTCCAGTCCCCTGTGTCATTGATGCTCTTTTCAAGGTCAGCTTTCTCTGATGTGAAATAGCCATGCAATGCTTCTTCGAAGCTGCCGATTTTTTCAACCTCGACGTCATCCATATAACCTCTATCTGCTGCAAAAATACTCAGAGATTGTTCCAAACATAGCTGATAAACATAATGCCTTATTTTTGGGCCGAGGAATGTTCTTCCCAATCGTGCAAGAGGGTGCATTGAAGCTGAAAGAAATTTCATATATTCATGCTGAGGCTTATCCTGCCGGAGAATTAAAACATGGACCACTTGCGCTGGTTGACGATCAAATTCCCGTGGTTGCTTTATCTCCTGAAAACACCCTTACCGAAAAACTTATTTCAAATTTAGAAGAGGTTAAGGCTAGAGGCGGCACTCTGTATGTTTTTGGCGGCCCTAATTCTAAGATTAATATTGAAAGAGGTGCATATATTCAAATGCCTGAATGCAGTGAATTATTAGCCCCAATTATCTACACGATTCCATTGCAAATTCTTGCCTATCAAGTTGCATGTCAAAGAGGCACTGACCTAGATCAACCAAGGAACTTGGCTAAGTCAGTCACCGTCGAATAAAAATGGTCAAACCTGCTTTAAGTTCCAGTTATGTAATACCTGGATATACATTTTTTTATTATGGGTTTACTCTTCAAAAAGCACTTTATCCAGAGTATATAAAGCACTTTAAACTCACAAAAAAAGAAAGAATAAAATCGATAAAACTAAAAATTAAAAACAAAACCTTCGATGCAAAAATACGATTAGTTAGTATTGATAATTCAAGCAAATCAAAAAAAAGATCTAATGTTAAATACCCCGTTAGGGATGTGCTTCAAATATATTGGCAAAACGAACTCGATACCTTAAAGGCATTAAGAAAATTAATGATCTACAGTTATGCTTCCACAAGAAATAAAGCACAACCAAAAATAAAAGAACTTCTCGAATTTGTTCACCTAAAAGAAGATATTTTTAGAGTAAAAGTACTTTCTAAGCAAGAAACTGAGTTTGATGAGATGTTTTATTTTCTTGAGGATAAAAATTTATTTGCTTTTTGGGAGGACAGCAAAAAGAAAAAATCAAAAGATAAAATTTTTATTTCCTATTCAGACAGATGGTTAAAAAAATCTGAACTAAAAAAATATGCATCAAGAACAAATGTGGTTTACATCTTAAATAATAAGAAAGAAAACCAACTCTATATTGGAAAAGCAAATAAATTTGGAGACAGGGTAAAAGAAAACTCTTCAAGAGTCGCAATGGAAGAGTTTGACAGTTTTTTGTTCTTTGAACTTCATCCGGAGTATAGTTTTCTCTTAGATGAGGTTGAAAACTACTCAATTAGACTTTTTGCTAGCATCTTTAGTAATTTAGTAAATGTTAAGGGTCTAGATGTAGATAAAATGAAACTAGTAAATAAACAAATTAAGAAATAATGAGAAACCTTGCTACGGACACTCCACTACAGTGGAGTAGAACATAACAGTGATGCAGACCCATGTCTCCTAAAAATGGTTTTATTTACATAATGAGCAATCCTATTTTTAGTGACGGCAGAATAAAAATAGGTAAAAGTAAAAGTGATCCAAGTTCTTTTAGAAAAGATGAACTTTATTCAACAGGTGTCCCAACACCATTCAAAATAGAGTATTTTGCTTTTGTTGAAAATTATGATTCCGTTGAGATGCAGGTTCACAAGAGATTAGATGATAAAAGACCAAATAAAGATAGAGAATTTTTTACTTCAGCAATTACTGAAGCAATTAATACGATACGAGAAATTTCTAACATTAAATATGAGGAAGATTTGTCTGACTCCTCTTTATTATCTGAAAAAGTTAAAGAGGAATTCTATTCCGACGGACAAACCTTACACCGAAGATCATACCAAGTCATTGGTCCAGGGCATGGTTTTGAGGAGTGGTTCTGGTCCAACGGTCAATTACGAGAAAGAATAAATTATAAGGATGGAGAGATGCATGGAATATCAGAATTTTTTGACTCTTTCGGAAATAAATCACGGATAAAGACTTATAGAAACGGAAAATTAAATGGTCTTGAAGAGAATTATCATGCAGGTAAATGTGATCAGACCCACAAACTTGAAAAGGATCAATTACTAAGCAGAGGAAACAATAAAGACGACGAAATAGATGGTCTCTGGGAATGGTTCTACGAGGACGGTCAATTGAGCACAAGAGGAAACTATAAACATTACTCCTCAAGCAAAGATAATCCATTTGGTGGAGGAGAAAAAGAAGGTCTTTGGGAACAATTCTATGAAGACGGTCAATTAAAAATTAAAGCAAACTTCAAAAAAGGGAAACACGATGGTCTCTATGAAGAGTTTGACGAGGATGGAACTTTGACCAAGACAAAAACATATAGAAACGGAGAAGAGGTTTTATAATTCTAAAAGTAAAATCAACGAATACTTAATTCTACGATTAATGGGGAGAATTCTGATAATCTAGTTCTATGAAAAAACTTTTACCAATAATTTTTATACTAATCTTTAGTTCTTGTTCTGTTGAGGAACCAATACCCCTAGAGATGGTTAATATTGATGATCTTGTTCAAAGAGAAGGAATATTTTATAAAGTTAACTCAAAACAACCCTTTTTAGGAATGTCTGAAGAATATAAGGGTAGAAATTTAATTAAAAAAACCTACAAAGACGGGAAAGTGATGGAATCAGAACTGTCATATATAGGAAGGAATGAAACAATCATTGAAGGTATAACTAAATTCAATGAGGACGGAGAATTAGTTGAAATGAGAGAGTTTAATAATGGGAAACTATCCTCTGTAATCAGAATGTCCGGAGGTACATTCGAGGGAATTCAAGAGGATTACCATGAAAACGGTCAACTGAAGTGTAAGTCAGATAATCAAAAAGGTGTGACCGTCTTTAGAGAATGTTTTTATCCAAACGGACTCTTGGAACATAAATATTTTCCAGGTAAGAATTATTATCTTGAGGTTGATTACGAAATAGATGGGGAGATCAAGGAAAGATCCTGTTATTCAAATGAGGGTCCGGGTGTTGAACTATCACTCTGTAAAGATCTTAATTAATCTTAAAACCATATGTAGATCAGTCAAATCACACTTCAAAACAACTCCGTCACGGTGGAATAGATTTGAACAGCGACTTGTAGAAAAAAATGTCACATAAAGATATTGAAAAACAAATACTAGAAAACAACGAATTTTTAATCAAACAAACATTTGGTCACCCTTTTATAGACTTTAGAATTAGTCATGTTGGTGAAACATTTGAAAACCTGATTAACCAAAGCAATACATTTCTTCCTTCTTTAAACTCCTTATTTCAGAACTTTAAATCTTTGCATTATGATCAGTTTAAAAAC
>CABXNE010000028.1 GCA_902513515.1 uncultured SAR86 cluster bacterium | reverse complement strand
TATCAAAAACTCAAATTGGTTTAATTAAAAATACTCTTTCTCAAAAAATTCTTGTAATTAAAAAAAATCATGCTGAGCAAGATCATCAGTCATTTCTAGAACTTGGTTTTACTCATGATATCGAAATAAAACCTGCTAGGGTCTATTCATATAACTTAAAAACCTATAATAATAAAAGAGGATGGAATAACCCTGAAGGGTGGGCCAATCCAGAAAATTTTGAAAAATATAGATGGTAAGTTCTTATTAAGATTTTAATTGAGGGAATAAAATAACATCTCTTATAGAGCTCTGATTCGTTAGCATCATAACTAATCTATCAATTCCAACCCCAACCCCTACTGCTGGTGGCATACCGTGCTCTAGAGCTGTTATGTAGTCCTCATCAAAACCCATTGCCTCATCATCACCATCAGCTTTAGCCTTTGCCTGATCACGGAATCTGCCTGCCTGATCATCGGGGTCGTTTAACTCACAAAAGCCATTAGCAATTTCTTTTCCACCAATAAATAGCTCAAATCTATCAGCGATCAATGGATTTTCATTATTTCTTCTAGATAAAGGAGAAACCTCTACAGGGTAATCTGTGACAAAAGTTGGTTGCACAAGTTTTGATTCAACTGTCTTTTCAAATATCTCCAATAGCATTTTTCCAACACCCCAAGAATCTTTATAAGGAAGCTTGAGAGTATTTGAATAATTTTGAAGTTTTGTAAGATTGGATAGATCATCTTGACTTAATTCTTTATTACACTCTAGGACTAGATCGTGAATAGTTTTTATGGAGAAATTAGAAAGATTTATTTTATCTTTGCCCCACTCTATTTCACCGCTATTACCTACTGCTTGAGATGCTAATTGAATAATGAGCTTAGTAAAATCCATTGTGCTTTGAAATGAAGCAAAGGCTGCATAAAACTCCAACATTGTAAATTCAGGGTTGTGTTTAGTTGATAAGCCCTCGTTTCTAAAACTCCTATTTATTTCAAAAACCTTATCAAAACCTCCCACCAAAAGTCTTTTTAAATAGAGTTCTGGAGCTATTCTAAGAAATAACTCTCTATCTAGAGCATTGTGTTGCGTAATAAAAGGCTTCGCAACAGCACCACCAGGAATAGCGTGCATCATTGGTGTCTCAACTTCTAAAAAGCCATCATCGAGCATGGTAGATCTAACAGAAGCAACAATTTTAGAGCGTTTAATAAAAATATCCTTTGACTCAGGGCTGCTCATTAAATCTAAATATCTTTGGCGATACTTAATCTCAATATCAGCAAGGCCTTTATGCTTTTCAGGCATAGGTCTTAAAGATTTTGTAATTAGTAAAATATCCCAGGCTTCCATGGTTAATTCTTCTGTCTTGGTTTTAAAGAGCTTGCCTGTAACTCCAATGATATCCCCTAAGTCCCAACTTTTAAAATCTTTATATAAATCTAGATCAATATTATTCTTACTTACATATACTTGGATATCACCGTGACCATCTCTAATGGTAAGAAAACTAGCATTTCCCATTACTCTCTTTAAGACTATTCTGCCAGCTAAAGAGATACCTTGAGTTTTCTCTTTTTCAAGCTCCTCTTTGTTTAGATGGCCATAGGTTTTATGCAAGTGCTGAGAGAAATGCGATGGTGTGAAGTTATTAGTATAAGCTTTATTTTCAGCTCTTAGCCCTTCAAGCTTTTTCCGTCTTTCTTCTAGGATAGAAGCTTCACCGCCTATATTTGAATCGCTCATTTATACTCCTTGGCTTAGACTAGCTTTAATAAATATATCTATATCTCCGTCTAAGATTGAAGAGATATTACCACTTTCGACGTTAGTTCTTAAGTCTTTGATGCGAGATTGATCCAATACATACGATCTTATTTGACTACCCCAACCAATATCAGACTTGCTATCTTCTAATAATTGCTGCTCATCTTTTTGTTTTTGTAATTCTAGCTCATACAGTTTTGATTTCAGTTGTTTAAAAGCATTATCTTTATTTTTATGTTGAGATCGATCACTTTGACATTGAACAACAGTACCTGTTGGAGCATGTGTTAAGCGCACTGCTGAATCTGTTTTATTAACATGCTGGCCCCCTGCGCCTGATGCTCTATAAGTATCAATTCTTACATCTGCAGGATTTAATTCCACTTCAATCGATTCATCAATTTCTGGTGAAATAAATACAGATGCAAACGAAGTGTGTCGCCTACTTCCTGAATCAAAAGGTGATTTTCTAACCAATCTGTGCACACCAGTTTCTGTTCTGAGCCATCCATATGCATAACTACCTTTTATCAACAATGATGCTGATTTGATCCCTGCTACCTCTCCTGGAGAGTGCTCAATAACAGAAACTGAAAATTCATGTTTCTCAGCCCATCTTGTATACATTCTTAATAACATTTCTGCCCAGTCTTGCGCTTCAGTTCCACCCGAACCAGATTGAATATCAATAAATGCTGAATTAGGATCCATTTTATTAGAGAACATTCTGTTAAATTCTAAATCTTCTACGCTGGAAATAAGTATTTTTGCTTCATCGGTAATTTCATTAATAGACTTCTCATCTGATTCTTCGATCGCGATATCAAAAAGAGCAAGGTTATCGTTAATAGACCCATCAACTGATAAGAATGAATTTAAAAATTTTTCAATGTCTACTTTTTCTTTGTTAAGAGATTGTGAGAGCTCTATATCAGACCAAGTAGATTCATCAGATAATTTACTATTAATCTTCTCTAGAGACTTTTGTTTTTCAGTAACGTCAAAGATGCCCCCGGAGATCAATCATGCGATCTCTAAGATTAGCAAGAATAGATTTTATTTCGCTTGTTTCCATGAGATATATTTTAGTCTCTTTACATAGAGTGTGAAAGAAAAACTAGCTACTAGACTCTCTGATCATGGGAAATGCTGGCGGAGAGTCCTCAAATTGAACTCTTCCAATTTCTACAAAACCATGTCTTTCATACAAAGCCTTGTTCTGTTCATTAGATGCCTCCAGATAGGTCCTATCCCCCCCTTTCATCTATCATCTGCAATGCTTCTTTGAGTAAAAAAGACCCTATGCCTTTTCTTTGTTGTGCTGGATCAACAGCAATGAATGCTAAGTACCATGCATCTTCTGGATGATATTTCTCAAATTCCTCAAAAAACTTCACAGCTACTTCAATACGATCAGATGGAATATATTCAAAGGTTGGCTCCAAAGCCAAATTATCAAACTCAACTCCTGGTGGGTGCCAAAGAGACGAACCATAGAAATTTTCTTCTGAATAAACAATATTGTTTTCAAAAGCAATTTTTGAAAATTCTTCCATCCATATGTCAAAGCATTTTAAGAATGACGATGCATCAGGAAAAACCCATCTCAATAATGCATCTGATGCAAAACCTAGTTTGAGAACTCCCTTCACACGCTCTAAATCTTTTGAAGATGCTTTTACTATCTTTGGTATATCCATAAATTAAATATTTAGTTATTAAGGCTAATAAAATTGATAATTTGATTGTAATCAGCATCAAAAGTATAAAGATGCTCGTCTTTTTCATAAAGGTTGCTTAAAGAAACAGGTAGTGAATTTATTTCTATGTTTAATTCTTCATACACTTTAGGGAATTTTGCTGGGTGGGCAGTAGATAGCACAACATAATGATTGCGTTGATAGCTTTTCTTGAAAGCTTCAACCGCTGCAACTGCCGTATGAGGGTCTAAGATATAACCATTTGATTGATAAATTGCTTGTATCATGTTTCTTGTATCTAAATCGTTAACCTTACTTGAAGAGAAAAGATTATCTTTCTTTTTCCAGATTGTGCTATCTAGCTCAATAGGATTAGCAGGAAAATTATCAAACATTGCCGCACATTGAGAGGAATCTCTATTTAAGAAAAGATCGTATATTAGTCTTTCAAAATTACTAGCTACACTTATATCCATACTGGGAGATATGGTTTCATGAACTAGTTGCTTTGAATAATCATTCTCACTAAAGAAACGGTGCAAAATATCATTATTATTGACAGCAACAGAAATTTGATTGATTGGCAGCCCCATTTTGTGGGCAGAGTAGCAAGCAAATACATTACCAAAATTTCCTGTTGGGATAGAGAAATTCAAATCTCCTTTTTGATGTAATTGATTATAGGCATAAAAGTAATAACAAATCTGGCCTATGATTCTAGTCCAGTTAATTGAATTAACTGCTAATAAATATTGATCTGCATTTAAAAAATCACGTTTTTTGAAAGCAAGCTTAACGAGATCTTGGCAATCATCAAATGTTCCATTAATCCTTAAGGCAAAAACATTTGAAGCCTTGATAGTGCTCATTTGCCTTCTTTGAACTTCAGACATATTTCCATTTGGAAGCATGATAAAACTCTTAATTCGATCATAGCTTTTGCATGCATCAATTGCAGCTGATCCAGTGTCACCTGATGTTGCCCCTAGAACAATTGCAGTTTTATTTTCAGACTCTAAGACCTTATTAAAAAAAGCCGCAGCTAACTGTAATCCAAAATCTTTAAATGCCGCAGTGGGACCATGAAAAAGCTCAAGAATTGATACTGAATCAAACTCTTTGATACCAATAAGATCTTGATGCTCAAAATCATGCCAAGTTGATTCGACTATGCTTATTGTTTCATCAAAAGAAAAAGATGATGATGTGAATAATGGCACAATGCATTTAGCTATTTCTATAAATGATGTTTTAGACTTAATTTCATCTAAATCTACTCTTGGCCAGGAATCAGGCATAAAGAGACCGCCATCGTCAGCAAGGCCTTGCATTAAGATTGAAGCAAAATCTTTATTGGAATCTTTTCCTCTGGTTGAGTGAAAAAGCACTAGAGGTCCTCAATTCTAATAATTTTAGAATTTAAGATTACTGGATGATTCTCTAAATCCTGTAAAGCAATTTGCATTTCGCTTTCGATAATTGGATCAGTAAAAATTACCACCGGAACACTGCTATTATCTAGCTGGTCCTTTTGGATTATCTTATCAACACCAATTGCGTGTTCAGCAAATATTTTACTAATTAATGCTAAGACACCAGGCTCGTCTTTAACTTCCAAATAAACATAATATTTAAAAATTAAATCATCAAAGTTAAGCAGATTAGGCTTTTTAGAAAAATCTGGATATTGCATAGGAGAAGATTTTTTGGATTTAGAGAGTGCGAATAAATCTGAAATTAAACCAGATGCTGTTGATTCTCTTCCAGCTCCAGAGCCAGCAACGAGAAATTCACCTAGAAGGTTTGTATCAAATTGAATGCCATTCCTAACACCCTTTAATCCTGCCAAACTTGAGTCCTTGCTAAGCATTACAGGATGACTTCTTAATTCAACCCCTTTGTTATTTAATTTCGCAACAGCCAAATGCTTAACCGTCATATGAAAGTCATTTGCATAAATGAAGTCCTGTGATTGAATATTTTCTATGCCTTCGATATGAAAATCTGATGCAGGAAGACCGCTATTAAAAGCTAAAGCTGCAAGGATTCCAATTTTATGAGCGGCATCAGTTCCATTTACATCTAAACTTGGATCAGGCTCTGCATATCCCTTTTCTTGGGCTTCCTGTAAAACAGATTCATAAGAAGCGCCCTCTTCCATGTTACTCAAAATAAAATTTGTTGTTCCATTAAGCATTCCTGCAACTTGAGAAATTTTATTTGCACTTAAGTCGTTTGAAAGCATCTTTATAACAGGAGTGCCTGCACAAACAGCAGATTCAAATAATAGCTTTACATTATTTTTAATTGCTAAATTAATTAATTCTTCGCCATGCTCAAAAATTACAGCTTTATTTGCAGTTACAACATGCTTGCCTGAGTTAAGAGCTCGAGTTATTAAATCTTTTGCTGTTTCAACTCCACCAATTAATTCAACAAGAACATCTATATCTGCTTCAACTACTTCAAAAATATCCCTAAAAATTTTTGTGGAGCCTGAATTGCATTTTGGATTGTCACGTCGAGCACCAATACAGCATATTTCCCAATCAGCATAGATCCCATCTCCGTTAACTAATTGCTCATATAATCCAGTTGCAACATTTCCCCAACCACAAATACCTATTTTTAATTTAGCCATATTTAATTTAATCTATTTAATAGCTCTTCTGGAGGAAGATATCCTGGAAGCAGCTCTCCATTCGATTTAATTATAGCTGGAGTCCCTGTAATGCCAATCTTTTGACCAAGAAGAAAATGGGTTTCAACAGGATGGTCTTGACACATAGATAGCTGAACGTCTATGCCTTGCTTCATTTTTGTTAAAATGTCCTTCGGATCTTTTGAACACCAGGCTGTAACAATTTTATTATAAGAATCCGAATCTAATCCTGACCTTGGAAATGCAACATAATTAATGGTTATACCAAGATCATTGAAATCCTTAATCTCATTGTGAAACTTTCTACAGTACCCGCAATCGACATCAGTAAAAATAGTAACTTTATGTTTTTCGTTTTCAGATTTAAAACTAATGAAATCATCTTCAGAGAATGCTTCATCTAAAATACTTTTTCGTTTTAAATTAATTTCATCTTTAGTGGTGTTTTGCAACAAATTGCCATTCACAGCATATAACTCTCCATAAAAAAAGAATTCTCCATCTTTAGAAGCATAAATAGGTTGCAGATCTCCGATATCTACAACAAATAAATTTTCTATCTTTGATTCTTTTATGCTTTGAACAGACATTCCTTCAGGAAGAACAGCATTAATCTTGGAGGAAATTAAAATTTCGTCAGACTTTGTATCAGATACAAAAATTAGAATTAATATAAATAATAATATCTTCATAAAAAAATTAACCTCTTGGATGGTGTTGCTTAACCATATCGCTTAGTCTTTGTTTTGCAATATGAGTATATATCTGAGTAGTAGAGAGATCACTATGGCCCAACAACATTTGAACAGACCTAAGGTCTGCACCATTATTTAATAAATGAGTTGCAAATGCATGTCTAAGAGTATGTGGAGAGATATCCATTGAGAGACCTGCTGCTTTTAAATATATCTTAATTCTATGCCAAAAAGCCTGCCGTGTAATTTGCTTTCCTTGTTGGCTAATAAAAAAATCTCGTGAACTAAGGGATAAATTATTTTCTCTTCTATACTCGATATAAGTAATCAACCATGAAAGAGCATTATCTCCAAAAGGAATCATCCTCTCCTTTCCGCCCTTGCCCATTACCTTGATCAAAGATCTATTTAAATCAATATTGCTATATTGTAAGTTAATAAGCTCGCTGATTCTGACTCCTGTGGCATACATTAACTCAATCATGGCTCTATCTCTTAATCCAATAAAAGTAGAACAATCTGGGGCATCGATTAGGCTATTTACATGAATAATTGATAAAGACTTTGGTAAAGCTTTAATGCTCTTAAGGCCTGAAAAATTTATAATAGGGTTAGATTTTAAAAGTTTTTTTTTGCTTAGATAATTAAAAAAATGTTTTAAAGATGAAAGTTTTCTATTAATAGTTGTATGGGATAAATTTATCTTCTGAAAATGCTTTAGATAATTTTCTATATCTTCCTCAATAACGCTTAATACTTCATATTTTTTTTTAGAAGACAACCATTCACTGAAAGCCTGACAATCGTTTGAATAGGCTTTTATGGTGTTTTCAGATAAACCTTTTTCAAGACGGAGGTTTGATAAAAAAGAATCTACTAGTGGATCCTTTTTTAAGTCAGAAGACATAAGATTAGTCTAATCTTTCTTTGATTCGTGCAGATCTTCCGGATCTTTCTCGGAGGTAATATAATTTTGCTTGTCTAACATCACCCTTTCTTTTTACAGTAATTGAATCAATCATTGGGCTATGAAGCTGGAACGTTCTTTCAACTCCAATGCCGCTAGAAATTTTTCTAACTATAAAAGCTGAATTTAAACCAGCATTCTTAATATTCATAACCACTCCTTCAAAAGCTTGAAGTCTGACTCTATCTCCTTCCTTAACTTTTACAGAAACTACAACAGTGTCTCCAGGTCTGAATGGAGGGATATCATCTTTTAATTGTTTAGATTCAAATGTATTAATAATCTGAGCTGGAGACTGCTCATCAATCGTAATAGGTTTTGAGTGGGTTTCATCTTCTGCTACAGGCTCCTCTGCAACTTCTTCTGCCACAGGCTCCTCTGCAACTTCTTCTGCCACAGGCTCCTCTGCAACTTCTTCTGCTACAGGTTCCTCTGCAACTTCTTCTGCTACAGGTTCCTCTGCAACTTCTTCTGCCACAGGTTCGTCTTTAATATTTTGTATATCTTCTTTTCGATTAAAGTGTGTATTCCAAGCTTCTAATAATTTATCTTTTGTAAGTTTTACATCCAACTCAAGGCCTAATTCTGCTGCAGTTGCAACAATATCAGCTTTTTTCATCTTGCTTAGAGCAGATTTAGAAAGCGTAGCCACTTTAGTTGTAACTGATTCTGTAATTGTATTTACAGAGTTATCAGCTACAGAAGGTGGTGAAACTTTCTCAGCTTTAGATAAAGGGGTAGAATCTTCTTCAACTACCTTTGTTTCTAGTTCTTTGCTTGCATCAATAGAATCTGATCCACTAAATAATCTAGAAAAAAAACCTTTTTTCTTTGTTTCTTTTTTATCACTCATAACTTAATGCCCGAAATGTGCTACAGGATATCCTTAGATGTCAATTCTTCCAAGAGTTTTTTTTGTTTTTTTGTTAATTTTATATTATTTATAAGATCTGGTCTTCTTCTATAAGTCCTAATCAAACTTTGATTATCTTTCCATTCTTTTATCAGCGCATGATTACCCGAAAGCAACTCATCTGGAACTCTTTCAGAATTAAAAATTTCAGGCCTGGAATAAACCGCTCCTTTTAACATTCCTTTACTGAAAGAATCTTCTTCAACTGATTTTTTATTCCCTATTACATTGGGTATAAATCTGGAAAAAGAATCTATTAAAGCCAATGCAGCAAACTCTCCACCACTTAGGATAAAATCACCAATAGATATTTCTTCATCAACATATTGCGATAAGAATCTCTCGTCAATCCCTTCATATCTTCCTGAAATAATTGTTATGTTTTTAAGAAATGATAATTCTTTAGCTTTTTTTTGGTTTAAAAGTTTCCCTTGAGGAGATAAGTTAATAACTCTGCCCAACTGATCAATAGGAATATCTTGTAGTGATTTCTCAAGGGGCTCCGCCATAAGAACCATCCCCTCTCCACCACCATATGGCTTATCATCAACCTGACCATGTTTATTAATTTTAGATTCTCGTAAATTGAAGATATTGATTTTTATATCTGCCCTATCTATAGCTTGACCAAGCAAGCCATAGTTTAATGCTTCAAAAATTTCTGGAAACAAAGTAATAATATTTATATTCATAAAGCTTAATAATCTTCCTGCCAGTCAACTAAAATAGAATTTTCTGATTTATCAATTGATATAATGACTCTATTCTTGATGAAAGGTATTAAAAGATTTTTATTTTTTTTATCCTGGGATTTAATCTCGAGAACATCATTACCACCAAAATTGTTTACCTCTTGAACATGACCAAGATGTTGGCCTTCAAGATTTATAATCTGCATGCCTTCTAACTCAAACCAATAAGCCTCATTGACTTCTAGCTCAGGTAGCTCGGATTTAAGTATATATATATCCTTTTGACCGAATGCTTTGGCCTCATCAATATCATTAATAGATTTAATTTTTGCAACAATGTATGCATTGCTTTGTTTCATAAATTCAAAATGCACTTCCTCCATTTTTGAGGATGAAAGAGCATAGAATTTTTTGAAAGAAAAAAGCGTTTCTGGATTTTGAGCGAATGATCTAAGAAAAAACTCTCCCTTGAGACCTCTTGTCTTACCTATTTTGGCAATGAGGATAAATAGTGAAAGATCTACTGAGCTATTTTTTCTCATCATCTGAAGATTCTTCAGCAGCTTCTTCTTCGGCTGGAGCTTCTTCTGGTACCTCTTCAGCAGCAGCTTCTTCTTCGGCTGGAGCTTCTTCTTCGGCTGGAGCTTCTTCTGGTACCTCTTCAGCAGCAGCTTCTTTAGCTTGAGCCTCTAATTCAGCAACCTTCTTGGCTTTTATTACCTCTTTCTTTTGTGCTCTTTTGTCTTTCTTTGCATCAAGCTTTGCCTGAAGTTCATCTGGAGATAATCTTGCATGTTTTGACAATTCCTTAACTTTATCTGAAAGCTGTGCGCCTTTTGAAATCCAATGATCTAGTCTCTCTAGATTAAACCTCATTCTTTCTTCAGATCCCTTTGCAGAAGGATTAAAGAAACCCAAGCGCTCAATGAATGCGCCATCTCTAGGTTTTCTGGAGTCAGCAACCGTTATGAAATAATAAGGGTTCTTTTTGGCTCCGCTTTTTGCAAGTCTAACTATTACCATGTTAAAAATTATTTTTTGTATTTATAAAAAGGTGTGTATTTTAGGTTAACCTTGACGAATTTGATAGTGTTAATATATAAAGATTACAAAAAAATAAGATTGTGTCATTTCCAATAACTACATTAATTGCTTTGATCGCCTATTTCATATCTAGGGCTGTGTTGAAGTCATCAAAACAAATCTATATAGGGCTATTTTTAGCATTATTAATGATTGTTGGCTTTATGATTGATTCAAAAGGCGTCTCTATCTTGGGGCTCCATGTTTCTGCTACAAGCTTCAGTATTGTAATACTAATTGTTACTTTTTTAGAATCAACATTACTGGAAAGACACATTACAAAGATAAAAAAAGGTGAAATTGGTTCTAATGTTAAGTCTGTAGAAAGGGAATATAATGAAATATTTGTCTTAATTGGGTTTGGTCTTGTGGGAATAGTAATATCGCTTATTTCTGGGCTTTTGGTTCTTGGTGAGCTAGATATGGAATTAATATTTAAAATTGTTTTTACTGTATTTGCTCTAATTATTTATATACTTACGTTTTTAGGGGTAAAATACGCACACTTGAAGATGCGATATGCGGTTAGAGGAACCATTCTTTCTTTTGCTATGGTCCTTCTTGCATATTTTGGTAATACAATTATTTTAATTAAATACTTATAAAATCTCCTTGACCACGAACTCTATTTATTTTTTATTTTTGGTACTGTTTGTGCTATTAATTTTTTCTGCTTTCTCATCCGGATCTGAAACGGGAATGATGGCTTCAAATAAGATCAAGTTACGAAACCTCTCTAAGAATGAAAAAGGCGCGAAAAGAGCCCTTAAACTTCTTCAAAGGCCTGACATCTTGCTTTCATCTATCTTGATTGGTAATAATTT
>CABXNE010000027.1 GCA_902513515.1 uncultured SAR86 cluster bacterium | reverse complement strand
ATACCAGGGTCTCCTCATTAGAGAAAATTTTCTTAAATAAATTATTTATATCTTCAAGCACTTTTTATATTTAATTTTGTCTTAGAAATGATATGTTAATTGAAAACAATCAATAGTGTAAGCTTCATAGCAATTGAAATAATAAACATATGTTAATCCAACGCTCTTTCTTTCTTTTCTTCTTTATATCTCAGCTCGTCTTTGCACAAGAAAAAGATCTGAATTTACCAAATTTAGGTGATCGAGTATCTGGAGTAATTTCCCTGGAGCAAGAAAGAATGTTGGGACAAGGTTTTTTGGAGCAAGTATATGCTCAGGCTCCCTTAATAAATGATCCGATCATTCAAGAATACACTGAACTACTTATATATAAACTTTCAGAAACATCTCAAGTTAAAGATAGACAGTTTACTATCGTGTTAATAGATGAAAAGTCTCTCAATGCATTTGCTGCTCCTGGTGGAGTTATTGGGGTAAATGGGGGTTTGTTTTTAAATGCAGGAAATGAAGCTCAGTTAGCATCTGTTTTGGGTCATGAACTAGCTCATTTAAGTCAACGGCATTTTGCTAGAAATGTCTTAAGAGGAAGAGATACCAATCTTGCTTCTTCTCTGGTGATGGTATCAGCAATAGCATTGGCTATTATCTCAAATAATCCAACAGCTTTTATTGCTGGACCTGCCGCATTACAACAACAACAACTAAGGTATAGTCGAATCTTTGAAAGAGAGGCAGATAGATATGGCTTTAATAATCTTATAGCTGCGGGGTATGACCCAGCAGGTATGGGTCAAATGTTTGAAAATATGGCTAAAGTAAGAAAATTAGCTGGAGATAATCCTCCAGAATTTTTATTAACCCACCCTATTACATCTTCTAGAGTAAGTGACGCTTTTAATGCTGCTGATCAAATAGAATTTACTGGTGGCAAAAAAAATACCATTAACTTTGAATTTATTAAAGGAAGATTGAAAGCAAGATATAACTCATTGTCCCCTCAAGCTGCAGTCAGATATTTTGAAAAATTGTATAAAG
Source organism: uncultured SAR86 cluster bacterium (assembly GCA_902513515.1). Classification (GTDB taxonomy): domain Bacteria; phylum Pseudomonadota; class Gammaproteobacteria; order Magnimaribacterales; family D2472; genus D2472. The sequence continues at coordinate 11,318 of CABXNE010000027.1, read as the reverse complement.
ATATTCCAACCAATGAAAATAAATATGCATACATAAGCGCACTTCAATCAAATGGGCAAACTGATCAAGCATTAGATGTAATGAATGAGATATTAATAAAATTTCCAAAAAATTTAGTTTTGAATATAACAAAATCAGAAATTTTATTATCTGGTCAACGGCTTAGCGAGGCTCAAATGAATATCGAGCAAGTTCTTAATATTTCTCCGGGAAACTATCCTGCATCAATTATTAAAGCCAAAATCTTAAGTTCTAAAAAAGAATCTATTAAAGCTGAAGAAATCTTAAGAGATCTTTTGATTAGCAAAAATCGTGATCCAGGTTTATGGATGCAATTATCTGAGGTTCAAAGAGCTGGAAAAAATATTGTTGGATACCATCTCAGTCGCGGTGAGTATTACACATTAATTGGAGATTTTGATAATGCACTCAATCAATTTCAATTTGCATTAGGACTTTCAGGCAATTCCTTCCAAACTTCAGAAACCATCATGACAAAGATTAAATTTGCCAAAGAAAGATTAGGCATAAGAAGAGGCTTCTAGGAGATAATTTTTTCTTTAGGTGGAATCTTGTAACCAAGTGCTGCTATACATCCAGCAAATGGAATTGCTAATAATGGCACTTGCGAAAATACTAACCCAAATGATTTTGATAAAATAATAAACCCGCTGCCTGAAAAATCTCCCATTCTCACCAAGAATGTATCAACCATAACTGTTGATTTATATCTATCTGTTCTTTTCAAATAACTAAAAACGACTTCTCTAGTTGGCTTATTAATTCCATATTCAAATAGTCTTAAAATAATCGTAATAACAAATACATACCCAATTGAAGGATTTAAATAATAGCCAATAAATGCTCCCATAAATATAAACCCGTACAACATTAGAATATTTTTAGGTCCAGCAAATCTGATAATTGCTGAAGTTAAGAAAAACTGGGTGAACAAAGTAAGGATTGTTACCGTTTGCTCAATCTTGCTAAAGAAAATAATTCTATTGCCGCCATCTGAAGACCAGGCATTAACTATATCAATTGAAGTAATCCAATGAATGGTCATCATTGCAGTCCATAGATACATATACAATCCTATAGACCTTATTTGAGACGAGGAAATAAGGTTTTTTAGAGCATCAAAACTTCTTCCACCTGCAGCCTTATCTATTCCTTCTGTAGATACAAATCTTTTAAGCAAAGTAAGACCAGTAGCCAATGCAAGCATTAAAAAAATAATTGAAATTAATGTAAAGAAAATAATGCCTGATTCATTAAATGTTGCAGCCAATTGTTTAGAAATCTCTGAACCAAGGAATGCTCCCAATGACCCGCCCGCAGCAATAACACCGAAAACATTTGCAGCACCGTCTCCACGAAATAGGTTGATAATTACTACCCAAAAAATAGAAACTACAAAAAATGAATAAACATTACACCAAATATAAAAAATTTGACTTAACCAAATTGCTGAGGAAAGGTTAAAAAATTCCCATAAAACTATAAATATAAATAAATTAAAAATAAAGAATGAATAGCACCCAACTAACACTCCTTTTAAATTTCTTCGTGAAGCAAGCCAAGAATAAATTGGATTCAATAGTAGCATTACAAAAGCGCCAATACCCAAAAGGTATGGCAGTATATCGGAGTTCTGAACAGCCATTTCATTTCTAACGGGTCGTAAGATATACCAAGAGCACAAAACTAAAAAAAAGAAAAAACCGGCAAGCACAGATTCTTTGGTGAATGATAATGAAAGCCTCTTGAAGGATTTTTTTATGAAGCTTATTAATACGGACATCAATTATTTAACTATTTAGTTGGTGGGTCGCACAGGATTCGAACCTGTGACCAATTCGTTAAAAGCGAACTGCTCTACCAGCTGAGCTAGCGACCCGAGAAAGGATTCCATAAAAAAGATGTGATTATTCCATATTTTCTAATAACTGCAAGGCTAATGAGGAGGCAGTATTCTCAGGAAATGTTTGAACAACAAATTGATATTTAATTTTTGCAGCGTCAGGTTCACCTGACATCATTAGAATATCGCCAATTTTTTTATGAGCTAGTGGAGTTCTCCAATGATCAGGAAAGTCTGAAGCCAATCTTTGAAAAAACTTTTCACTCTCCTCAAGGTTAGATTCTAATAATGAAATTTCTCCAAGCCAAAATAGACTCAAAGGAATTTTTTCATCATCATTAAAATTATTAGCTAAATAATCAAAAGATTGTTTAGCACCCTGAAAATCTTTTTCATTTAGCTCAGAGATTGCTTGATCATAAACCTCATCAATACTTTTACTATCATTGATTCCTTCAAATCTAAATGCATTTACCTCTGAGTCAGTCTCGCTATCAAGAGAAATTTTATTCTCTACCTGATTTGATTCTTCATTTAATAATTTTTCAATTAGATAGGCCTGGGACTCAAGCTCACTTCTTAGACTAGCAAGCTCTCCTTCAAGCTCTTGTATCTTTAAGAATAATATATCTGATGCATCTACTTCTTGAGAATAAATATGCAGAGGTGTCAAAATAAGGACAGCAAGAAAAATTTTCATTCAAACTGAACGCTACTTGATTTCAACTCTTCTATTTTTTGACCAAGCTGCATTATTAGAGCCTAGAGATAAAGGTCTTTCTTCCCCATAGCTTTTTGCAATTAATCTATTTCTTTTCACTCCATTTGCAATTAAGTAGTTTGCAACAGACTCGGCACGTCTTTGACCAAGGGCTAGATTATATTCCCTAGTTCCTCTTTCATCGGCATGGCCCTCAATTGAAATTGTAATTTTTGTATTTCTTTTCATTAGTTCACTTACACCTTTTAAAGCTTGTATTGATTTGGCGGTTAGATTGAACTGATCATACTCAAAATAAACCACTGCATTTGCTAGTATTGCTTGAGTAGCTGTAGATTTTGATGTTATGGATACTCCAGCAACACTTTGATCAGCTACTGCTTCTTCTGTTATTTGAACAGAACTACAAGCAGAAAATATTAGTATTACTGATAAAGCTAAAAATGTATTAATTGATTGATTCATTATAGTTGCTCCATGTGAGTTTATTATCTTAAAAAATTTGACCAGGCAGGTTCTCTGACTTCGCCCTTTGATGCAGGTAGTCTAAACTTTGCACCACTAAGACTAAAACCAGCAAGCATGCTTAGATTCTCTTCTCTAATACCATAGATTACCATATTACCGTTGGGAGCAACACTAGGGGATTCATCCATCTTTGCTTCAGTTAAAACTCTTATAAAGTTTTCTCTTTTGTATTTAAGAGCGATATGAAATAACCCATCGCTAGATCGATGAACAAAGATAATTCCTTCTTCCTTAGGAAGATAAGAAGCTTTTGCATTATATGTTCCCTCAAATGAAACACGCTTAGCTTTTGGATTTAATTTTCTAAGATCTAACTCATAGATTTGAGGCGAGCCAGAGCGACCGCTTGTGAATAGAATTTTATTTCCTTTGGGAGACCAAGAAGACTCTGTGTCAATTGCAAATTGATTAGTCATCCTCGTTAAGGTTCGATCGCGCAATCTTAAAATATAAATTTCTGCATTTCCATCTTGATAAAGTGTTAAAGAAAGATATTTTCCATCGGGCGACCATGAGGGAGAGCTAATCTGAGTGTCTTTTGATAATACAGCCTCTCTTTTACCAGAAGCGATCTCTTGAATAAAAACTTTTGCCATCCCTGTTTCAAACGAAACATATGCCACCCTTTTTCCATCCGGTGACCATGAGGGAGATATAATAGGCTCAGAGCTTGATAAGAGAGTTTGTTCATTAGCCCCGTCAGAATCAGCCAACATAAGTTTGTATGTAGAGATGAGCTGAGAATCCTTTATTTCATTTACATACAAAAGCCTAGTTGCAGCAATGCCTTTAATTCCTGTTATTGACTCATAGATTCCATCGCTTGTGTAATGAGCAAGCTGTCTAATTTGGTTCGGGATACCAAAAACTTTTGAACTCCGCACTTTTCTCTTTTTGTAAACATCATAGATTTCATAATTAATGTCTAAAGAATTATTTGTCTTAATAATTGTGCCAGTAACTAAATAATCCATTCCCAGTAATTTCCAATCGCTATAAACCAACTCATCATTAACAATTTTGACAGGCAATAATAATTCTTCATCGAGAATTGAAAATTCACCTGTTCGAATTAAGTCATTTCGCATTATATTATTAAGCTGCTTTGAAAGCCTTGCATTACCTTCAAATGGAATCATTGCTACTTTATATGGATCTTCAGAGCCCTTGGTGATTTCTAAAAATAGCTCTCCATAGCTCAGCATTGGAATAAACAGTAAAGCAGCTATTAAAAAATTTTTCTTCATGATGGATTAAAACTTATAGCTATTACTTGAAACTCCTCTTCATATAGAGTTCTCGGAATTAAGTTAAAAAAATTAAATGTCTCAACCCTTCTTACAGCTTGTAGAGCAGAGTTATCAAATCGAATATTGCCACTACTTTTAATAAGTTCTACGCCTATAATCCTTCCGGTAGATCGAATTTTAAGCCTTAAATTTGCAACCAAATCCTCAGGTATATTTCTTGGTTTCATCCAAGCATCTTCTATCGTAGAAATTATTCTCTGCGCATACATTGAAATTTCTTGCTGCTCTTTATCCGCTTTGATTTCACTCTCTTCTGACAATAAGTTAGCTATGTTAGATTCTATAAATCCATTATCTTGAGAGCTCTCAGAAGCTTCTTTATTTTTTGAGTAGACAATATCTTGAGAGGATTGTATAGGAATGCTTGTATTAAAATTGGTTGAAGCTGGAATTTTTTTTCGTATATTTTGAGACGGCAAATCAAACTTTAACTCTATGAGCAGAGGTTTAGATATAAGAAGTGACTGAGAACTGTTAGTCTCAAAGGTTCCATATATATAAAGAAAAATAGCAGCATGGATGCAGAAGGAAAACAGCGATGCTTCTAAGTATCTATGATTCGCTATCATAGCCTGAAGTAATAATTCCTATTTTTTGAATTCCTAAACTTTGAATGCCTGCCATACCCTTAGCTACATAATCGAAAGGCACATTAGCATCGCTTTTAAAGACGATTTCAATATCTGGATTTGCTTGATATATAATTTTAGCCTTATTTTTTAATTCCATTAGAGAGATGGGTAATTGCTCTTCTCCCAAATTAATAAAATACCCTCCTTGCCTATCAATTGAAATTATAAGTGGCTCACTTGAGACTGACATCTTGGTTGTATCAGTTTTTGGCAGATTCACCTCAATGCCTTGAATAAGCAAAGGAGAGAGAACCATAAAAATAATTAAAAGCACTAACATCACATCGATATACGGAACCACATTAATGTCTGCGTTTAACTTTTTCCTTTTGCCAATTCTATATATCAAAGCTTTGCTTTAACTGTTTGTCTGTAAAGAATGCTGGCTAACTCTTCACCAAATATAGAAGATTGTTGCAACTGAGTATCTGAATCTGATGCAAACCTGTTGTATGCAACAACCGCTGGAATTGCTGCAAAAAGACCCAAAGCTGTAGCAACTAGTGCTTCCGAGATTCCAGGAGCAACGGCATTAATTGTTGCTTGGGTGGCATCTGAAAGACCTTGAAAAGAATTAATAATTCCCCAAACTGTTCCAAAAAGGCCGACATAAGGACTCACTGATCCAACATTAGCCAAGAAAGGAAGATGGTGCATTAGTGACTCCTCCTCTCTAGCCAAAGATACTCTTATAGCCCTGTTAACACTCTCAAGGTCCTCGATTGTTATTTGCTGATCCTCACTCAGTCTTAAAAATTCTCCAAATCCATGTTTAAAAACTCGCAAAGATCCAATTAATTCTTCATTAGAAATTTCATCAATTCCAGCATACAGATCATTGAGATCTTTCCCTGACCAGAATTCCTTTTCAAATGTCTTATTGGCCTCTTTAATTCGGTTTAAATTAAAGTATCTTTCGAAAATAACAATCCATGAAATGATTGAAACCATTAACAATAAAACCATAACAGCTTGAACGATCAAACTAGCCTGGAGAAATAAATCTATAACTGAAAAGTCACTCATATTAGTTTTTAAATAATTTTAATAAGCCTAAAGGAAAAGCTTTTGGTTTGCCTGAGTCATTGTTTACAAAGCAGACTTCCACCTCTCCCTTGCAAATGAGTGTATCATTTTTTGCATTTAAAACAGATTGAAAAAATATAGTTCTTGCTTTGCTAATCAGCTCAATTTCAGTGCTTACAGTTAAGTCATCTTCTAAAACTGCTGGATGGTAATATGAAAGATTAATTGATTTCACAACATAAGACTCATTGTCTTTAGACATTGCATCTGTTTGAGATAAGTTACTCTCAATTAAAAACTGAGATCTAGCTCTTTCTAAGTATTTAAGATAATTTGCATGGTAAACGACACCTTGGAAATCAGTGTCTTCCACGTAAACTCTGCAGTAAAAATCCTTAGACTTGAAACGAGGATTCATGTTGCTCAATATCTACCTGAAAAAGGTAACGAAGAATTTCTACAAAATCTTCCCACATCAAATCAATTGTCATAGAGGAAAAATCGAGTTCTGGAATTAAAGTTCCTGCCAATATTCTGACTTTAATTGGTCGACGGTTAAACTTATAGATTAAGGCTGGAAACTCCCCTTCTCCAGTAGCTGCTAGTACTTGATCCCACCAATCTTGAGAAGGTTCAGACCCATCACCATATCTTTTGCATTCCAAACACCATCTTCCTAATTTCAAATCAGGCAATTCTTTTGTTCGCGTTTGCTCTAGAATTCTTTTGACAGGCTGATTTAAACCTAACTGCTCAACTAAAAGATTGCCAATTTCTCTTTCAAAATTAGCTCCTTTAGTTCTTGAGTTGATCGCCACAATTAATCCTCTACAACAAAGTCCTCAGGAAATTCAGCATTTGTATGAACCTCCTGAACATCATCAAGATCATCCATAAAATTCATTATTTTTAAAACTTTCTCTGATGCTTCCTGATCTAATTGAACTAAAGTATCTGCTCTCATAGTATTTTCAGCTAATAATATTGCAATATTATTTTTCTTAAATGCCTCTCCAACAGCAGAAAGATTTGCAGGTATCGTAATAATTTCAAAATAATCTTCAGTAGCAGTGAAATCATCTGCGCCAGCATCTAATGCAATTTCCATAATTTTATCCTCATCATGAGAGAGACTTACGTGCAAAACTCCTAGCTTATTAAAAAGGTAAGCAACTGATCCATCAGTTCCCATATTGCCTCCAAATTTAGAAAAAGCATGGCGAACATCAGCAACTGTTCTATTTCTATTATCTGTCATCGTCTCTACAAGAATAGCAACGCCATTTGGACCATAGCCCTCAAAAGTTAATTCCTCAATAACACCCGTTTCACCTGTTCCAGAACCCTTTTGGATTGCACGCTTGATAGTATCTTTAGGCATATTTGCAGCGTTCGCTTTATCAAGGGCTAATCTAAGCCGAGGATTATCATTGGGATCAGGGCCGCCTTTTGCTGCAACGGTAATCTCTCTAATCACTTTGGTCCAAACTTTTCCACGAGATGCATCCTGTCTTGCTTTTCGATGCTTAATATTTGCCCATTTGGAATGTCCGGCCATCTATTGATCCGGTTCAAAAGTTGATTTGATATTTAGTTCATCTAGCTGATCATCAGAAACTGAACTAGGCGCATCTGTAAGCAAACAAGATGCACTTTGTGTTTTAGGAAAAGCAATCACATCACGGATATTGGTTGTATCAGATAACAACATCACAATTCTATCTAAGCCAAATGCAATGCCGCCATGAGGTGGACATCCAGATGACAAAGCCGACAGAAGGAAACCAAATTTTTCCATAGCTTCATTAGAAGAAATTCCAAGTATTGAAAATATCTCTTGTTGCATTGAGGGATCAAAGACTCTCAAAGATCCTCCACCAAGTTCATAACCATTCAAAACAAAGTCATATGCACATGCCAATGAGTTATCTGGATCATTTTTTAATTCATCAATTGATACGGCTGGCAAAGTAAATGGATGATGTAATGAAGTAAGGTTGTTATCTTTATTTCTTTCAAACATTGGAAAATCAATAATCCAACATGGGGCCCACGAAGAATCCATTAAATCTAAGTCTTCTCCAAGCTTCTTAATCAATGAGCTCATTGAAAGATTAACAATGTCTTCCTTTCCAGCTCCAAAGAATATAATGTCATCACTTTTCGCATTTAAGGAAGAAATAATTGAGTCAATGGTCTCTTTCTGAAAAAATTTAAGAATTGGTGATTGGAGTCCATTTTCTTGATCAAGGTCTATAACTTTAATGTAAGCAAGTCCTTTAGCGCCTAATTTACCAACATAATCAGTGTACTCGTCAATTTTTTTTCTTGTCATTGATGCGGCTTCAGGAACTTTTAAAGCCACAACCCTAGATGCAGGATCATTTGCAGGCGTTGAAAATACTTTAAATTCTTCATCTTTTACAAGTTCAGCAATATTATTAAGTTCTAGTGGAATTCTTAAATCAGGCTTATCACATCCATATTTATTCATAGATTCTTTATATGTAATTCTTGGAACTTCTGTTTTTTTGTAATCTGTAAATTCAGATAGCAATGAAATAACTAAGTCTTCTCCAAGCTCAATTATTTCTTCGGTAGACACAAATGAAGCTTCGATATCAACTTGAGTAAATTCAGGTTGTCTATCTGCACGCAAATCTTCATCTCTGAAACATTTAGCTATTTGATAGTATTTATCCAGGCCACCGATCATGAGCAGCTGTTTGAATAGCTGAGGAGATTGAGGTAATGCAAAAAACTCACCAGGGTGAACTCTGCTTGGTACCAGATAATCTCTCGCTCCTTCAGGAGTAGCTCTAGTTAAGATAGGTGTCTCGATTTCATGAAAATTACGATTTTCTAAAATCGATCTTATTTTTGAAGTTATCTTTGATCTCTTGACCAACCTTTGATTAACATCAGGACGTCTTAAATCTAAAAATCTATGTTTAAGCCTTACATCTTCATTAACATCTTGATAGTCATCAAGAGGAAATTGTGGGGTAACAGCTGAACTAAAAATCTTTAAACTGTTTGCCTCAATTTCGATCTCTCCTGTAGCCATTTTTGTATTTATGGCCCCATCAATTCTCTTTCTCACTAATCCTTCTATATGAACAACATACTCACTTCTGCATGAATCTGCAGTATCAAATATTTCTTTTAAATCAGGATTAAAAACAACTTGGACTATTCCATGTAAATCACGAATATCTAAAAAAATTACGCCGCCATGGTCTCTTCGTTTGTGAACCCATCCAGAAATCTCAATATTACTACCTATGTCTGAACTATTAATATCTCCGCAATAATGTGATCGCATTTTTATCTCTCTTCTTTAAGTATTTTTATCTGAACTTTTGCTTTTAGATTTATCAGTAGTTTTAGTTTTTTCTTTAGGCTGTTTTGATTTTTCATCCTTACTATCTACTATATTCTTTTTAGAGCCAGTTTTAAAATCAGTTTCATACCAACCACCCCCTTTTAATCTGAAAGAAGGTGCAGAAACTAATTTTTTTACTGCTTTTCTGTTACATGCAGGACAACTTTTAACAGGATTCTCTGAAAATCTCTGAATTACTTCAAATTGATGCTCGCATTTTGAGCATTTATATTCATAAATCGGCATAAGTCTCTAAAAAAATATAGAATTATAAACTAAATGAAAATTCAATTATAAAAAATGTATTGGACTAAGGTTTTTTTACCCACTTTAAAAGATACTCCTCAAGATGCAGAGGTTATTAGCCATCAACTAATGCTGAGATCTGGAATGATAAGAAGAGTTACATCAGGTATATACACATGGCTCCCTATTGGTTTAAAGGTTTTAAGAAAGGTCGAGAATATTGTTCGAGAAGAAATGGATGCATCTGGAGCTCAAGAAGTTCTTATGCCAATGGTTCAACCAAAAGAGTTATGGGAGGAAACTCAAAGGTGGGAAAAGATGGGTCCTGAGCTATTACGAATACAAGATAGGCATGAAAGAGATTTTTGCCTTGGTCCTACGCATGAAGAAGTAATAACAGACTTGATTAGAAACAACATGAAGAGCTATAAGGAATTGCCTCTAAATCTTTATCAAATCCAAACTAAATTTAGAGATGAGGTAAGACCAAGATATGGTGTTATGAGAGGAAGAGAATTTTTGATGAAGGACTCCTATAGCTTTAATCTAAACGAAGAGTCATTGAACGAATCATATCTTTTAATGAAAGAGACCTATAAAAAAATTCTAGATAGATTGGGTTTAAAATTTAAAATCGTGAAAGCAGATTCAGGAGCAATTGGTGGCGATAAATCAGAAGAATTTCATGTGTTAGCTGAAAATGGTGAAGATACCATTGCGGTGAGTGACTCTTCAGATTTTGCTATTAATACTGAGCTGTTATTAGAAGAGGGAGAAGATCTAGAATCTCTTCAAGGAAAACCATCTCCTGATGGAAAAGGCATCATTCAAATTAAAAAAGGAATTGAAGTCGGTCATATTTTTCAACTTGGAAAAGTTTACACAGATGCTATGAAAGCTAATGTTCTTGATCATGAGGGTAAAGCAAAGAACCTTTTTATGGGCTGCTATGGGATAGGAGTATCAAGACTTGTGGCTGCTGCAATAGAGCAAAATAATGATGAAAAAGGAATTATATGGCCAGAAGCTATGACTCCATTCGAAGTAAATATTATTGCTATAGGTTTTGATAAGGATGAAAAAATATCGAAAGCTGCAACAGATTTATACAAGGAATTATCATCCATGGGATACGAGGTGATGCTTGATGACAGAAAAGATGGTTATGGAACTAAAATGAAAGATGCTGAATTAATTGGTATTCCAATCAATATTATTATTGGCAAACAATATCTTCAAAATAATGAAATAGAGCTAAAACACAGAGATGGTCAAAGCTCTATTGGAAAGGTTGAGGATATTACAACTATTTTTGAACACTACAAAAGTAGCTAATTAGATCCTCTCAATAATTGTTGCATTAGCAGTTCCGCCACCCTCACAGATTGCTTGCAAACCATACCTTCCATTTGTTCTTTCAAGTTCATGCAGCAATGTTGTCATTAATTTAGCTCCAGTTGCTCCCAAGGGATGACCTAGAGCCATTGCTCCGCCATTAACATTTAATTTAGCTATGTCGGCTTGTAACTCAATGGCCCAAGATAGAGGGACAGGAGCAAAAGCTTCATTTACCTCATAAAGGTCAATGTCATTAATATTTAAATTA
>CABXNE010000026.1 GCA_902513515.1 uncultured SAR86 cluster bacterium | reverse complement strand
AAAATGGTTTGAAGGAGGCAAAATTAATATTGCTTATAACTGTGTTGATAGGCATCTAAAAATGCATGCAGATAAGACTGCGCTTATCTGGGAAGGTGATAATCCTAATGACTCTTTAGAAATTACTTATGCTGATTTACATACAAATGTATGTAGATTTGGAAATATTTTAAAAAATTTAGGTGCCACAAAAGGATCTAGGGTTTGTGTATATATGCCAATGATCCCAGAGGCAGCATATGCAATGTTAGCATGCGCAAGAATTGGTGCCATTCACTCAGTAGTATTTGGAGGATTTTCTCCAGAATCTCTAAAAGATAGAATCTTAGATGCAGATTGCAGCATAGTCATTACGGCAGATGAAGCAATCAGAGGCGGTAAAATAATTCCTCTCAAAGAGAACGTTGATGCTGCCCTATTAGAATGTCCAGAAGTTTCACATTGCCTCGTTATCAAACGAACGGGTGGGGATATTAGCTGGACTGAAAATAGAGATAGAGATTATGAAGAAATGTTTGCTGATGCATCAAGTGACTGTCCATGCGAACCAATGGATTCAGAGGATCCATTATTCATTTTGTATACCTCTGGTTCAACCGGAAAGCCAAAAGGTGTAATGCACACAACCGGAGGATATCTGCTGGGAGCGCATTTAAGCTTTAAGTATCTTTTTGGCTATGAAACTAATGATAATTATTGGTGTACTGCAGATGTTGGGTGGATTACAGGTCACACTTATATTCTCTACGGGCCCTTGTCTAATGGAGCTACCAGTTTAATGTTTGAGGGAATCCCAACATATCCTACCCCCTCTAGATTCTGGAAAATTTGTGATAAGCATCAAATCTCTATTTTTTATACAGCTCCAACCGCTCTAAGGGCTTTAATGGCTCAAGGAGACAAATACGTTTTAGAAACAAGCAGAAAGAGTCTTCGTATATTAGGAACGGTCGGAGAACCCATCAATCCAGAGGCATGGGAATGGTATTTTAAAGTGGTTGGTAATGAGACTTGTCATATTATCGACACCTGGTGGCAAACAGAAACAGGCTCGGTATTAATTTCTCCGATTGCAGGCATCACCCCAGTGAAGCCTGGATCAGCAACTTTGCCATTTTTTGGTGTTAAACCTGAGCTTGTAGATGAAAATGGAGTGATCTTAGAGGGAGAGGAATCAGGTAATTTAATTATCACTCAATCATGGCCAAGCCAAATAAGAAGTGTATATGGGGATCATCAAAGGATGATAGACACATATTTTTCTACCTATGAGAATGCATATTTCACTGGTGATGGCGCAAAAAGAGATAAAGATGGTTATTTTTGGATTACTGGCAGAGTTGATGATGTTTTAAATGTTTCTGGACACAGGCTAGGTACGGCAGAGATAGAAAGTGCTTTGGTGCTTCATGAAAAAGTTGCTGAAGCAGCAATCGTGGGTTTTGAGCATCCAATAAAAGGCCAAGGCATCTATGCATATGTAACGCTAATGATTGGAGAAGAAGAGAATGAAAATTTAATAACAGAGTTACAAAATTTTGTTGCTAAAGAAATCAGTCCCATTGCAAAACCTGACCTTATTCAATGGGCTCCGGGTCTTCCAAAAACAAGATCTGGAAAAATCATGAGAAGAATCCTAAGAAAAGTTGCTGGTGGTGAATTTGAGGATCTTGGTGATACATCAACCTTGGCTGATCCAAGTGTGGTTGATGATTTAATTAAAAATAAACTTAGTTTAAAAGTAACTAATTAATAAACACCCTACTCCAAACACTGAGCTTATTATTACCAAATAATTATTAAGAGATTCCTCATCCATTAAGTGCATTTCCTCTTTTGACTGATAAAAAAGCTGAGGCTTTATCAAGAGAGTCATTGAGTTAAGTGCGTGCATAAAGAATATTACAAAAAGAAACCAATGACTTTCTTCAATAATTGCTGCAAAGCTTATTAGCAAAAAAGGGGTATCGAAAATAAGCAGGAACTTTCTATTTTCAGGATTAAAAATAAATCCAAAGATATTAAATTTTTCTTTTATTAATAATAGATTTATTAAAGCTGAAATTAAATATAAGCAACCCAAGTAAAAGGCAAACATCTATTTTATTTAAAAGACCAGATTTTATCTGTTAAGTCGTATGTAACAATTCCATCTTCAAGAAGTTTGTATAAGTGAGCTTCCAAACTCCAGATTGCAATAGGATGAAGTTTTGAGTCAACATCATCATAGACACTTATTACTAAATCCTTAGATGTAACGGGCGAAAATGTTTTTAATTTTGAGACAACTTTCCTCTCTCTTTCAAGCCTATGATCAATAATCCAGTCAACAACTGCCATTGGGTCTTCTAGAAAATCACCATGACCAGGCCCTATTTTATTAAAATTATAATTCCGCAATAACTCTAAAGATTTTAAGTAATCTTTCATAGATCCATCTGGGTGAGCAATGACAACAGTAGATCCATTCATAATATGATCTCCGGTAAGCATCACTTTTTGTTCTTGAATAAAATAACATAGATGATTTGAAGCATGCCCAGGGGTGTGGACTGTCTCAATGGTATATTCTTCTGTTTTAATTAAATCACCATGCTCAAGAACACGATCTGGCTTAAAAGATCTGTCTTGCAAGGAATCATCTATTTCAAGCAACCTACCCATCAAAGGGACCTCGAGCATTTCTCCCAAAACTTTAGCTGCAGGTGAATGATCACGATGTGTGTGAGTAACCAAAATTCGCTTAATTTTACCCTTGCCAAGCTTAACTAAGTTTTCGATGTGTGCATCAATTTTTGGTCCCGGATCTACTAGAGTTATATCATTTCTTCCAATTAGATAGCTATTTGTACCAGGACCTGTAAATACGCTTGCGTTAGAGGCCGTGACTTTTTCAATAAAATCTCTAGACATCTTCATATCCCTCATCTCCAGGCAAAAAACCAATCCACTCACCATCTTTTTTAATAAATTTAGGAAGTATTGAGGGAATTTCTTTATTTTTTAAAAGATCAAAATGATCAAATGCATCCTTGCTTGAAGAAAATTCAGCCAAAGCTTTAATATTTTCAATTGTTGGAATAATCATATTCATCTCGCCCTTTTCCAATTTTCTAAGCGCATCTTTGGGTTTAATCCAAAGGCTTTCTGTCAATTCAAAGCCATCATGACTAGCAAGTTGCTCGGAATCTACCTTAGCAAGAAAAAACCTGGTATCAAATCTTTTTGGCTCAATGGTTGGGGTAATCCAATGAGCACACGGCACAATATTATTAGCTCTCAAATTCAATGATTCAAATATACAAATATCTTTAAAAGTAATTTCTTTATTATTGAGTTTATCCCTCAAGGTATTAAGCTTTTGTGCATCTTGGAGTATAGAGTCATTAGAGCTAGTCAATAGCACGCCAACTTCCTCAAAGCACTCTCTTATACATGCGATCCAATAAGCTAAACCACCCCTTTCAATTCCTAATTTTCTAGATGCCTCTGCATCATTCATGCCTTTACAATAAGAATATAGATCCTTGGCAGAATCTTCTGGATCTAATTTACCACCAGGAAAGACATATATACTTCCAAAAGCAGATCTACTGCTTCGTTTAACCATCAATATCTCAAATCCACCTTCTACTGCATCTCGCATTAAGATTACTGTAGCGGCTGGTCTAATAGTTGTTGTCATTATTTATATGAATAGTATGGTGTTTTATTATCCTTTAGAATAATCATGAATGGAAATTACTGACTCACTTATTACCGATATAAAGGATGCTCCAGACTGGTTCCATTCTGCTATATCAGAAAATCCAAGACAAGAAATCCTTTCTCATCAACTCGGCAATATTAAATATCAAGCATGGGATAGGAAAGATGCCGAGGATATTGTTATTTTAATTCATGGAACTGGTGCTCATAAAAGGTGGTGGGATCCAATAGCGCCACTCATTAATAAAAACTACACTATTTTTGCTCCAGATCTCCCCGGGATGGGAGAATCTGATCATAGGAAAGAATATAATTTTGAAAGTTTCAGCGAAGCATTAATAGGAATATTGCGCCAAGAAAAAGTAATAAATACTAATCGAAAGATCTTTCTTGTAGGGCATTCGCTTGGTGGTCATGTAGCTGGATTCATGGCTAGTGAGATGCCAGAAATGTTTCATGGTCTTGTGATGATAGATTCTCCGATACGTCCTCCAACTTATGACTACAACAAACATCAAAGCACTGGTCCATTAAGAAAAATTAAATATTATCAGGATAAAGAATCAATCATTGAAAGATTCAGATTAATGCCGCCTCAGGACTGCGAGAATGGATGGTTCCTTCGATACATCGCAGAACACTCAATCATCAAAAATGAAGAAGGTTGGAGATGGCGGTTTGATGACAGCCTGTTTGCAACTTTGAGGCGTCTGCATAATTATGAATTTAAATTTAAATGTCCAGCACTATTTATTGCGGGCGGAAAAAGCCTATTATTGGAATCAAAAATTATGAAATATATAAGAGAGGCTTTTAAAGACTCTATGACAGTCGAAGTAATTGAGGATGCGGCTCATCATGTCCCCCTCGATTCTCCGCTGCAACTTGCCTCTCTTATAAATAATTATTTACAGGAGTGGAAAGAAAAAAAATGAAAAAAACACTAATAGCTATTTTAGGAACACTTACATTGGGTCTCATTGCATTTTTGTGGCTTGGGAATAATAAAAATATTGAGCCCCTTGATGGATGCAAGAGCAATGAGGAGCTTAAGGTCTATTGCAATTTTATGAATCCTGAAGATTTGGCTCTTACCCCAGATGGGAATTTTTTAATTGTGGCTGAGTTTGGTGGAATGGCGCCATTGGTTGAAATGATATCTGGTAAATTAAGCTTTTTTAACATAAAAGATAAAACTAGAACTAAAGCAAATATTACTTTTGAAAAAAATGAATGGGGCTCTGATGACTGTTCTAGAGATCCAAGCATTCCCTTTGGTCCTCATGGTATTGATTTAGTTCAAAGGGGAGATGGAAAACTGCAACTTGCAGTCGTTAGTCACTATCCCAATGAAAGCATAGAGATGTTTGAACTGGTAGAAAAAAATGGTTGGATGCTTGAATGGAAGGGCTGTATTGACGTTGATGGCAAATATTATTTCAATGATGTTTCCTTAGATACGTCTGGAAACTTTTATGCCTCCCATATGTTTGAATCTGACTTTTCATTAATGAGTGCCTTGTGGAATGTCTTTGCTAAATCAGATACAGGCATGGTTGTTAAATGGACTCAGGATAATAGGCTTGTGGAACTAAATTACACGGCTGGCTCTTTCCCAAATGGCATTGCATTAGACCAGAAAAATAACAATCTAATAGTAAATTACAACTTAGGGGATAAAACTATTCTATTTGACTTAAATTCAAAACAATCCCTGGGAGTCTACGAACACAATTCACCTGATAATGTGATTATTAAAGATGGCTTTGCCTGGGTTGCTAATCATGATCATTCTGTTACAGAGTCTTTGGGGTGTGGCGAAACAGTTAATTGCACACTTCCTTTTTCAGTTAACAAATTATCGTTATTAGATCTTTCGCTGATCGAGTCCTATAAATTTCAAAACAAGAATATGGGAGTTGGAACTGTTGGCTTACCTCACAATGGATCCTTGTGGATTGGCTCATACCACTCAGACAGATTAGCAGAAGGCAGTCTATCTATTAGTGAATAGTATTTATACTGCCGAGCAGGTCAAAGCTTTTGAGAAAAATTCTTTTATTAAAGAGGGTGATGATCTGCGTGCAATGATGGAGGCTGCTAAGCAATCTGTTGAAATATTAAATAAAGCTTATCCAACATCTGAATTCTTAATTTTGTGTGGGCCAGGTAATAATGGTGGAGACGGCTATTTCATAGGCATTGGTTTGAGTAAATCAAATAAACGTGTCAAATTTTTAGATGTGCTAGATGACGCAAAAAAATCTTACTTGTGTGAGCATGCATTTAAAAAAGCAAAAGATTTAGAATTTATTAACGCAAAATCGTTTAAAAATATTCTCACTGAAACGGTTGTAATAGATGCAATATTTGGAATAGGTGGAAGAATAGATTTAGGGAGTAAGCTAGAAGATATTTTATTAGTCTGTGATAGATTTGAATCTAAAGTAGCCATAGATGTGCCGACTGGACTTAATTGTAATACTGGAGAAATATCTCAGGCATGTTTTAATGCAGATAAAACAATTACCTTTATTGCTTATAAGCTTGGACAGCGAATCAATGAAGGTAAGAATTATTGCGGCAAGCTAATTTTAAAAGATCTCGGACTTGATATGAATAAAAATGTTAGCCCAACGGTGAATGAATTCTCTTTTGAGGATATCAAGAGAAATATTCCAAAAAGAAAAGAAAATTCACATAAGGGGAATCATGGCAAACTTTTAATAATTGCAGGAGATGAAGGCTTTGGAGGCGCGGGGATTATGTCTTCAGAGTCTGGACTAAAGACCGGAGCAGGATTGGTAAGACTGCTAACTAGAAAGTCTCATGTCTCTGCAAGCCTAGCAAAAAATCCAGAGGTCATGGTGACTGGCGCTGATAATGCTCAAGACCTAGAAGCTAATTTAAGATGGCCTGATGCGGTTGTTGCAGGGCCGGGAATGTTTGAAAACTACTGGTCGGAACAAATACTATATAAGCTTCTTTTCTCTGTCTTAGATAATGATACCCCCACTCTTTTAGATGCTGGTGCTCTTAGATTACTAACTCATGAACCTTTTTCTAAAATAACACTTCATAGTCAAACAGTGCTCACTCCTCATCCAGGTGAGGCAGCTGAAATGCTGAAGGTCACAGCTAAAGAGATTCAAAAAAATCGAATAGAATCAGCAAAAGAGCTGCAAAAAAAATATGGCTGCATCATTGTGCTTAAAGGCAATGGAACAATTATTTGCAATAAAGATGATACTTATCTTTGTTCTGCTGGCGGTCCAGAATTGGCTGTTGCAGGCTCTGGTGATATTCTCTCTGGAGTCATTGGATCCTTACTTGCTCAAGGATTAGCTCCATGTGAGGCAGCAAAAACTGGTGTTGGAATTCATGCTCAGGCTGGTGAAGAGTTTGCCAAAGATGTTGGCAGAATAGGACTGGCTGCTGGTGAACTGATTCCTTATATAAGAAAATTCTTGAATTAACCTTTAATGCTAAAACTAAAATTAAAGAATGAATCTAGGACATTACTTTTAGGCTCCGCTATTGGAAAAACTATTAAAAATCTTGATTTTAAGAACTTTGAAATTCATTTAAATGGTAATTTGGGTGCTGGAAAAACAACCTTGGTAAGAGGTATTCTTCAATATCTAAATTGGGCAGATGTAGTAAACAGCCCTTCATACACCCTATGTGAAGAGTATGAAGTAGATGGAAAGCTCCTATTACATGTTGATTTATACAGAATAAACTCCCTTGAAGATGTAGAAATATTAAATCTTGATAGGGAGAGCGCCATGCAAAAAGTTATTTTTATTGAATGGCCAGAAAATCTTCAGACAGATAGGAATGTGGACGTTATAATTAGCCTTGATCATGACAATCAGGCAAGACATGCCTCAATAGAATGTAAGGATAATAATATTGAATCCAGCATTAAAACTTATTATGAAAATGAATAAATTGAGATTTCTCCTTGGAATTCTATGCATTTTTACTCTTACAACAGAAGCAGCCAATCGAGTATCTTTTGGTAATATTTCTGAACTTGAATCCGGAAACTTAAAAATAGTATTTAATCTTGATAAGGTTGCTTTAATTAATTCATATGCGCTGGATGATCCTTCAAGAATAGTGATTGATTTAAAAGATGTTGCCTTGGCAGAACCAATAAAATCTGGATCATTCTCTCCCATAAAATTAATCAGAGCTAGTGAAGTTGGAAATACTGCTCGTATAGTGATTGATTTAAAGGGATCTGTGTATTGGAAAAAACCTTGGCAAGTAAAACACAAAGATCGCATTGATTTGGTGCTGGAAATTAAAAGAGATAAAAAAATCTCTACAAATTTAAGAGATATTATTATAGCAATTGATGCAGGGCATGGCGGAAGAGATCCGGGGTCAGTTGGCAAAAACATACTAGAAAAAGACGTGACGCTTTTAATTGCAAGGGAATTAGAACGATCCTTAAAAAATACTTATGGGTATAAACCAGTAATGATAAGGCCTGACGATCGATACGTAGGATTGGATGATAGGTATCAAAATGCTAGAAAACTAGGTGCCGATTTATTTGTTTCTATTCATGCTGATGGCTTTAGACTGTCATCTGTTAAAGGCGCATCTGTTTATGTATGGTCAGAAGAAGCCTCCTCAATTACAGCGGAAACCCTTTCAAAAAATAAATTAGCCACCAGCCCAGAAGTAAAATCAAAAATTGGCAAGTTAGATATAAGAGATTTTGACGAAGATGCAGCCAGAACTCTTTATCAAATAGCATACGAAGCCAAGATAGATAATAGCGTTATCTTGGCAGAAAAAATATTGGAGCAATTAAAAAAAGACCCCTACACCAAGATGCATAAACCAAACGTAGAATTTGCAGATTTCAGGGTCTTAAAATCAATTGATATTCCTTCGGTCCTAATAGAATCTGGATTCATTACAAATCCTGATGATGCCAAAAGATTAGAAGGCAAAGCAGGCAGAAGAATGATCGCCAGGAGTATCTTCTTAGGGATCCATGACTATTTTAAAATTAAACCTAAACCACATACTTTTATGGCATCTCTTCCTCAATACGTTGAATATGAAATTCAAAAAGGAGATGTAATCTCTGAGATTGCCATTCGTTTTGGTGTTACTATTGATGAAATTATTAATTGGAATAACCTAAAAAATAAAAGCATTTACCCCGGTCAAGTAATTCAAATTTCTATCTAATGTGGAATCTAAATAATAAAACGGTTGTTATTTCAGGTGCTACAAATGGCATAGGAAAAGCTGCCGCCATTGAGCTGTCTAAAGAAAATCCAAAACTACTGTTTACCTATCGAAATCAAGGTCTTGCAGATGAGCTTCTTGCTGAAATTAAAGATCTATCTCCAGATACTCATGTTCACTCAGTGTATTGTGATTTTTCAAACCAAGACTCCATTAAAAAATGTACGGACGAAATTAATGAGTTGTGTAAAAATATTGATGTGCTCATCAACAATGCCGGCGTTGTAAATACCTCTTATCATGAAACTAACGAAGGTATTGAAAATACATTTGCAGTTAATCACCTTGGATATTTTCTTTTCACGAACCTACTTCTGAATAAGTTAAAGGGTGGAAATGAGACAAGAGTTATAAATGTCTCATCTGCTGCTCATGCATTTGTAAAAGAAATGCAATGGGAAGATATCAATTATAAAAATAATTTTGGTCAAGGTTTAAGATGCTATGGGCAATCAAAACTTGCTAACTTACTTTTTACTAGATACCTTGCAATTAAACTATCTACAGAGAATATTTCAGTTAATGCTATCCATCCGGGAGGAGTCAATACTTCGCTTGGCAGTCAAAATAAAGCCTGGTATAGCAAACCACTGAGATTAATATTGAGACCCTTTTTTAGATCGCCATTAAAGGGGGCTGAAAGCATTATCTATCTTGCAACCAAACAAAATGATGGAGTTACTGGTGAATACTTTTTTAACTCAAAAATACACAAATCATCTGCGTATTCCAAAAATCTTGAAGAGGCACACAAGCTATGGGGCTTGTCAGAGAAATTAGTTGACCAAACCTTCGATCTTTAAAACTCTAGCGGATCAACATTTATACTCCAACGAGCCTTCTTAGTGATCCTATTTTTATCATTGGTCAGAGAATCTGATAAATGAAGTAAAAGGTTATTTAGACTGGTTCTTGAATTAGCCTGAATAACTAAGTGATGGTGATATGAACCTCTAACTTTAGATTGTATGGCTGGAATGGGCCCGATAATCACACACTTGCTAGCATCTATAAATTGCTTGGCATAAGTTAACATTTCTATATTGGTTTTGGCTTTGGGAGATGAGGCTTTGATGGATGCTTCAAATGTATATGGAGGCTGATTGGTTGTTTGACGTTGCTCCATCAAAGATTTAGCAAAGTTTAAATAATTTCCACTCTTTAGTTGCAATAAGTTCTGGTCGTTCACATACCTAGATTGAACCAAGACAGTTGCATTACCATCTGAACGTCCTGCCCTTCCGGCTACTTGAATTAGTTGTTGTCCCATTTCCTCTACGGCAGATGAGTTTAAGCTTGTGATGCCTTGATCAACATCTACCGTTACAACTAACTCTAAATTTGGGAAATCATGCCCCTTAATTAACATTTGTGTGCCTATGAGAATTCCTGTATCAGAATTATTTATTTCTGAAAGTATTTTTTTCAAGGAACCAACTTTTGTTGTTGAGTCCCGATCCATTCTATGAATAGATGTACTGGGAAAAAGTTCCTTTAATGTTTCTTCCAGTTGCTCTGTTCCACTGCCAAGAAAAGATAGTTGTGCTTTGGAGCAGCTTGGGCAATGAGTGGGAACACCAAAGGCTGAATCACACCGATGGCAAATTAAGCGAGCGGCTTGATGATGAAATACTAGACTTGAATCACAACTATTGCATATGGCTTTCCAGTCGCAATAGGAACATATAAATTGCGGTGCAAAGCCTCGCCGATTGATAAATATCATGGCTTGTTTTTTTTGCTTTAAGGTTTGACTAATAGCCTCTATTGCCTGGGGAGCTAAACCGCTAACTAACTTAACCTCATTAATATCAAGGATAGAGAATTTTGGTGGAGTTTTTTGGGTAACTCTTTTAGTTAAGCTGACAGTTTTAAACTTCCTTTCTTCAACTAATTTAAGTGTTCTTAAAGATGGCGTTGCAGAACCAAGGATAATTGGGATTTTGGTTATCTGTGCACGTTTAATTGCAATGTCTCTTGCAGAAAATTTAAAGCCTTCTTGTTGTTTGTATGAGGCATCATGTTCTTCATCAACAATGATGAGTCCCAGTTTTGGCGCTGGCATCATTACAGCAGATCTAGTGCCGATAATGACTTTAATCTCACCGCTTCTAAATTTTTTCCAAGCTTTATAACGAGCAGATGGCGTCATTTTAGAATGGTAAATCCCCACCAAATCTCCAAAATGGTTTCTTACTCTGCTTTCCAGCTGAGGGGTTAAAGCAATTTCAGGTGCTAGAACTAAAACTGACTTGTGGTTTAACAATTGTTCAAAAATACATCTTATATAAACTTCAGTCTTGCCTGATCCCGTAACTCCATGTAAAAGGGTAGGCAAAAAGCCTTTTAGTTTATTTAAAAACTCTACAGCTTTAACCTGCTCAGAGTTAAGAATTGTTTCAAACTCTAAATTCTTTTCTAGAATTTTTTTACTGTCGTTTTTGGCTTCAGCTTCAAAGGTATTCTTTGTTTGCCTGAGATTTGTGGGTAAGAAGGAGCTTATAACTTCGCCTATTGGATGCAAATAATAATCAGCTGCCCATTTAAAAATTTTTAATTCGGTTTTAGAAAATACTGGTAAATCATCTAGCACCATATGAATCGGTTTAGTCTTGATGTCGGTCTTGCTAATGACCTCAATCACAATGCCCAGCTTATTAGTTCTGCCAAATTTAACAGCGACCCTAGTGCCAGGAATAATCTGCTGATTTGAGTGATAGGTAAAGGCTTGTCTGAGTGGGACAGCTATAGCAACATTGTAGAAAAATTTACTCATATGTGTTTGTAAACGGAACTGTATTTGGTATAGTGCTCATCCAAATTTGATTTTATTATGAAAACAGACATACATCCCAATTATCAAGAAATAACTACAACTTGTAGCTGTGGTAATGTGCTACCTGTCATGAGTACATTAAAAGATAATTTAACATTGGATGTTTGTGCTAAATGTCATCCATTCTATACCGGTAAGCAAAAAATGCTTGATTCTGGTGGAAGAGTTAAAAAATTCCAAGATCGTTTTGGCGCATCAGGCGCTTCAAAGCCTGCTGCTAAAAAAGCTGAAGCTAAAGTCGAGGAAATGGCTGTAGAAGAAGTAGCAGAAGAAGTATTAGAGACTCCAGTTGAAGAGGTTGTTGAAGAAGTTGTCGCTGAGGAAGCGGAAGCTGAAGAAGTTATTGAAGAAGCTTCTGAAGATAATGCTGAAGCAGAAACTGATGCTGAGTCAGACAGCGAAAGCGAAGAAGACAAATAAGCTCTTACTCAACCCCCGAACTACCAAATCCTTTAATCCCTCTCCCTGTTTCAGAGAAATCCTCCACCACTCTTAGTTTGGCCTGCTTGATTGGTACAAGAATCATCTGAGCAATTCTATCGCCACTGCTCACAAGAAAATCTTCAGTTGATCTATTCCAAAGCGGAACTTTAAGTTCACCCTGATAGTCAGAATCAATCAAACCCACCAAATTACCCATAACAATGCCATGTTTTGAACCAAGACCAGATCTCGGGATCACCAAAGCAGACAGAGTTGAGTCTTCTATGTATATAGAAAAACCTAATGGTATTAGTTTGCACTCTTGAGGCTTCAACGTAAAACTTTCTTCAACGCATGCTCTCAGATCTAAACCTGCCGAGCCTTCTGTAGAGTATTCTGGCAATGGAATAGAATCGCCAATAAGCGGGTTAAGAATTTTAACTTTCAAATCAATCATGTTTGAGTTCCTTGGGAGTAATTAATAATTCGAGATTTAATATACCAGCATCTATATCCTTCCAATGATTAAAATTAGTAATTTTTGCAAAAGCACAGGTTGGAAACTTAACAATGGATTCATTGGTTAGTGACTCTGTAAGAATATGCATCCCGGGATTATGTCCTATGACCAGTAAATTACTTATCTCATCGTCTTGCTCTTTGATTAGCTGGGAGAGGCTTGATACTGATGCATGGTAAATGCTCTCTTTTAAAACGCTTACTGGAATAGGATTTAAAGGATTTAAGATCAGATCAAGAGTAGACTGAGTTCTTTCGCTGGGACTGCATAAGACCAGATCAAATGAAATACTATGTTTTTGTATGTATTCAGACAATAGAATTGCGTTAGATATTCCTCTTTTAGATAAAGGGCGGTCAAAATCTCCAAGTGCTGCATTATCCCAACTAGATTTGGCATGCCTAAGTAAAAATAAATTTTTCATTCTTGTTGATTCTATCTTGCTAAGACTCTCTATGTCCTATAAAATCGCGTTTCTATGAGTAAAGTATGTCAAGTAACGGGGAAGATACCACAAAGCGGTAATAGCGTTTCCCATGCGAATAACCGAGTGAAAAGGAAGTTCTTTCCTAACCTCCATACGCATAAATTTTGGGTTGAGTCAGAAAACAGATTCGTTACTCTGAAGCTATCTACTAAAGGCATGCGCATCATAGATAAAAAAGGCATCGATGAGGTTCTCAAAGACATGAGATCTCGCGGCGAAAAAGTCTAATTAATAAACCACTGCTTCTGAAAAATCTCTAGGTCCACCTAGAGTTTCTCTATCACTCTTAGGAGTACAATCATCTATATCTTGGATTCCATATTTGTTTCCAACTTCTGCAGCCAGTAGTGTTTTTCCTGACAATGTCATGAGTTTTTGATCGTCATATAGCTTGTTAATCACAAGACCTGCATATTCTTGACTGGCAGCACCCTTTAGAAACTCTGCATATTGCTCTCCATTCATTTCGCTTACCTTCTGAGTTTTCTCATCTTTTACGATTCCAGACCACAAAGATAATGAACAAATATCATGAGGCTTAAGGTCATAGGCCATATCAAATGCCATTTTATCTATGCCGGCTTTTTGTGCGCCATATATAGGTCCATGCATGTAGCACATGGCTCCATGAGATGAAATTTGAACTATCAGCTTCCCTTTGCTTTTAATCATCAAAGGAGTCAATGCATGTGATAGCAGATAATTAGACTTAAGCCCAACATCCATGACAGACCAAAGATCAACGGATTTTTCCCAATAGGGTTTAGGCTGAACCAGATCATCATGAATCTGGCAGGCTGAGTGAATAAGCAGATCTAGCTGACCGAACTCTTTTTTAATATAGTCAGACAGTTCTAAAATTTCTTTTTGATTATTTAGATCAATTGGATAGGCGATGCCGTTTGCACCCTTTGCCTTAATCTTTTCAACCGTGGCATCAAGGCTGCTTTGAATCT
>CABXNE010000025.1 GCA_902513515.1 uncultured SAR86 cluster bacterium | reverse complement strand
GATGATGTCAAAATGAACTATCAAATCAACCAAATCAATTTTCCTAAAGATAATAAATATGATGGAATTATTTTATCTGTGGCACATGAAAAAATTATTGAATTAGGCATAGATAGGATTAGAGAGTTTGGAAAACCTAATCACGTTTTATATGATCTAAAATACCTCTTTTCTAAGAACGAGTCTGATATCAGGCTATAGCGATCTTTATGGAATCATATTCAAAGTTAAAATCTCACCTCGAAAATCATCAATATGTTTGGTTAATAACAGGAGTAGCTGGCTTTATTGGCTCCAACCTTCTTGAAGAACTTTTAAAACTAAATCAAAGAGTTGTTGGGCTTGATAATTTCCTTACTGGGCAAAAGCAAAATTTACTTGAAGTACAAGAAATAGTCTCAAAAGAGCAATGGGATAATTTTGATCTAGTGGAAGGGGATATATGCAATTTAGAAACATGTTCCGAAATTACCAAAGGTGTAAATTATGTCTTGCACCAAGCTGCACTAGGCTCTGTTCCAAGATCAATCAAAGATCCAATCCCTACCAATGAGATAAATATTTCTGGATTTCTCAACATCATTATTTCTGCTAAAGATGCAAATGTTGATAGTTTTACCTATGCTGCAAGCAGTTCAACATATGGTGATCACACTGCATTGCCAAAAGTAGAAGACAGAATAGGCAAGCCTTTATCACCATATGCAGTTTCAAAATATGTTAATGAACTTTATGCTGATGTTTTTAAAAATACATATGATTTTAATTCCATAGGCTTACGTTATTTCAATGTATTTGGGAAAAGGCAAGATCCTGCTGGTATGTATGCGGCGGTGATTCCCAAATGGATTGCTTCAATGATGCAGGGAGAAGAAATTTTTATAAATGGAGATGGCACTACTTCAAGAGATTTTTGTTTTATTGAAAATATAGTGCAAGCAAACCTTCTGGCTGCAACAGTTGGTAATACAAATATTTTGAATAATTCAAATTCAGAGAGAGCCTTAAATCAGATTTATAATATTGCCTATGGAGGAAGAACATCTCTAATAGAATTATTTTCATTCCTAAGAGATGGACTCTCAGAGCACTTTCCGCATCTAAAAGAGATCAACCCAACATATCGAAACTTTAGACCGGGTGATGTAAAACATTCACAAGCTGACATCACAAAGGCAAAAGATTTTTTAAAATATAATCCATCCCACTCTGCAAAAGAAGGTCTTTTGAAGGCTATGAACTGGTATATCGAGAACTTAAATTGAGTGATTCTGCAAGAATAACATTTCGTGATTCATTTTCTGCATTAAAGAATTTCGTACCATTTAGATTAAGAATTAACTTTTTCTTATTGATTATATTGATGGTAGTTAGTGCGGTTTGCGAAATGATGAGTATTGGTATGATTATCCCATTCATTACCGCTATAACGTCTCCTGAATTAATTTTTGCTAGTGATTATATGAATCCCATTATCGAAATTTTTTCAATTAACTCTGAGGTTGAGCTTACGATATTTTTAACCATTTTATTTTGTATTACTGCCATCTTGGCTGCTTCAATTCGACTGATAACTTTGTGGTTTCAAACTAGATTTTGTTATTCATTGGGCGCAGATCTAAGTACGCAACTATATAAAAATTCTTTATATCAACCTTATACAGTTCATGTTGCAAGAAATAGCAGTGAATTTATTTCAACCATTGTGAATAAAACCTTCCAAAGCACTAGTTTTGCCATACTTCCCTTGTTAAATGTTTTAAGTTCATCCTTATTATTGCTTGGTATTGTGACAATGTTGCTTTTAGTTCAACCACTTGTAGCTGTTTCTGTCTTCACTTTATTTGGAGTGTTATATGGAGCGGTTATTTTATTAACAAGATCTAAATTAGATAGAGATAGCGAGCGAATTAGTTTTGAACAAGATGAAGTTGTTAAGAAACTTCAAGAAGGTTTTGGAAGTATACGAGATATTCTGATAGGTAATACTCAAGAAGTATATCTAAATTCCTATGCCGCATCATTCAAAGCTCTTCAGGATGCTTGGGCAAATGTTGAAATTATTAGATCAACTCCTCGCTTTGTGATTGAGGCTCTTGGAATAGTTTCCATAGCATTGTTGGCACTATATCTTGCTTCTTTGCCAGAGGGCTTAATTGGAGCATTGCCTGTGTTAGCTGCAATGGCGCTTGGAGCTCAAAGATTGCTACCAATATTACAATTAATTTACGCAAGTTTATCTTCCCTGCGTGCAGGATTTGAATCTCTAATTGATATCCTAGAACTTTTGGATGAGCCATCTCAAGAAGAAGTAATTAAGGGAAATCATAAATTAATTCCTTTTAATAATAATATCCAATTAGAGAACCTAAGTTTTAAATACGACTCACAATCTTCTTTAATTTTAAGTAATGTAAATATCGACATATCCAAGGGAGACATGATTGGTATCATAGGAACCACTGGTAGTGGAAAAAGCACATTAATGGATATTATTATGGGTTTGTTAAAACCTGTTGATGGGAGTTTCCTTGTAGACGGAAAAGTGATAGATGAGAATAATAGATTTGGTTGGCAGTCACTTCTTGCTCACGTCCCTCAATCAATCTTCTTGATTGATGCATCAATCACAGAGAATATAGCTCTAGGCACTCCTATAGAAAAAATAGATCTTGAACATGTAACCCATGTTGCAAAACAGGCACAGATCCATGAAGCAATTATGTCTTGGGATAAACAATATGATACTGTTGTTGGAGAGCGTGGGGTTCGAATATCTGGAGGCCAACGTCAACGTATTGCTATAGCTAGAGCTTTATACAAAAAGGCATCTGTCATAATATTTGATGAAGCTACAAGCGCACTTGATTCCAAGACTGAGTCATCTGTAATGGATTCCATCACTGAATTAAGCAAGGATCTCACAATTATTATAGTAGCTCATCGCCTTTCCACCCTTAAGAATTGTTCTAATATTATTGAGCTTGATGATGGTAAAATATTAAGGCAAGGAGTATATAATGATTTCATATGAAAAATTTTTATCCTGCATACTTTCAACAATATAAAGATCTAGCTTTCAATGAATTTATTTACAAAACCATAGAAAGCTTTATTGCTGAGGCCCTTAAAGTAAAGTCAAAAGACGGTAAGATTATTTTTGCTGGTAATGGAGCAAGCGCTGCAATTTCTGCGCACGCTGCTGTCGATTTTACAAAACAAACAAATATTAGAGGCATTACATTTAATGAAGCTGATCTTATTACATGTTTTAGCAATGATTACGGTTACGAAAATTGGATATCCGAAGCCATCAAATGTTATCACCAAAGTTCAGATTTAGTTGTACTAATTAGCGTCAGTGGTGAATCTAAAAATGTTGTAAATGCAGCCAAGACTGCAAAAGACCAGGGTTTAAAAGTCATAACTTTTACTGGAAGAGATAAAAATAATTCTCTGAAATTAATCGGCGATATAAATTTTTGGGTTGATAGCCATGCATATAATATTGTTGAGTGCATTCATATGATTTGGTTGACAACTGCTATAGATGCAATTATTGGTAAAGCAGTTTATGAAGTATCTTAGGGAGCATCCATGAATATCTTGCTAACAGGTGGCATGGGATACATTGGAAGTCATATTGCTTTATCTCTTTTGCATGACAAACATAAAGTTACAATTCTAGATAATCTCTCAAATAGTAATATTGAAGTCCTAAACAGCCTTAAATTTATATCTTCTGAGGAACCAAACTTTATAAAAGGAGATGTAATCAATACTGAGTTAGTGGCTAAGCTATTAAAGGATTATAAAGTTGATGCTGTTATACATTTAGCTGGACTAAAGGCGGTAGGAGAATCTGTTTCAAGACCAGTGATGTATTATAAAAATAATATTCTTGGGGCAGTTTCATTGTTAGAGGCAATGAAAAGTTGCAATGTTTTAAATTTAGTTTTTAGCTCCAGTGCTACTGTTTATGGCATTCCAAATTTTTTACCTATCTCTGAAGAGCACCCATGTAAACCAAATAATCCATACGGCAGAAGTAAATTTTATATCGAAGAAATTTTATCTGACCTTGTTATCACTGATAAAAATTGGAATATTATTAGCTTGAGATATTTTAACCCAGTAGGGTCTCATGAAAGTGGTTTAATTGGAGATCATCCAAATGGGATTCCGAACAATTTAATGCCATTTATCAATCAAGTAGCATCTGGACAGCAAACTCACCTAAAAGTATTTGGGAATGATTATGACACTCCCGATGGAACTGGTGTAAGAGACTATATACATGTTGAAGATCTTTCAAATGCCCACTTAGCGGCCTTAAACAACATTGATTCAAATAATAATTATCAAAATTATCCCCTCAATTTTTTTAATATCGGTACTGGAAAGGGGTATAGTGTCTTAGATGTGGTTCATGCATTTGAATTAGCAAACAGATTAGATATACCATACAAAATTTACCCTAGAAGAGATGGAGACATAGCTTCAAGTTTTGCAGATCCAAAAAAAGCAAATAATTTTCTTGGATGGAAGGCTAAACAGTCTATTGATGAAATGTGTTTGAGTTCTTGGAATTTTCAAAAAAATAAATCTCAATAAATAAGAGGCCATCTTTTTTACAATACTTAAAGATCTTGAAATACAAAGGGGCTCTTAAAATCTTTAAAGGATATCAATTGTTTATCTCTTTCTGAAATTATAGGGTTTTTTGTAGGCCATGGTATGTCAATAGAATTCCATAATATTCCAGCATCAGCGTCTGAATCATATAATGTTGAAGTTTTATATATCATTGTTGAGATATCAGTTTTTGAACAAAATCCATGCGCTATACCCCTTGGTATATATAAAATATTTGCTGTTTCGGCACTTAGATTAAAAGTATCGAACATTCCAAAAGTTGGCGAGCCAACTCGCAGATCTGCTATGACATCAAAAACTGAACCTTCAATACAGTAAACCAATTTTGAGTGATCCATTGGGGGCATTTGAAAGTGGAGGCCCCGAATAACATTTTTATAGGATCTTGAATAATATTCCTCGCAGAACTTGTAATCGAGGCCTAAGTCTTTGAAAGCAGTTTTGTGAAAAGTTTTAATAAAGCTTCCGCGATCATCTTTAAATATATTAGGAAATAATTCAACGCAATCTAAAATCCTTGAGTCTTTTTTTTCAAACATTTGTTTTAATGAATTGCTCAACAGTTTCCTGGAAACGAATGAACATCTCTTCCGTTAAACCGTGATGAAGTGGGAGTAATAAACCATTCTTCATTACATTGTCAGCATTTGGATATCCTTCATTCGAAATAATTTTTTTAATATCTTTACACATTGGCTGTCTTAAAATATTGCCAGTAAAAACAACTCTAGTTTGAATGTTTCTTTTCTCTAAAAAAATCTGGAATTCTCTTCGAGAAAAAGGAGCTGATTCTTTTAGCAAGATTGGAAAAGCTAGCCATGCAGTATTTGATCCATTAGTTTCTTGTGGGTTAATAAAATAATCAGGAAACTTATCAAAAAAATTGCATTGACGTTTAAAATTTTCTTGTCTAGTTTTTATATTTTGATCAAGTTTCTTTAATTGCGCTAAACCAAATGCAGCACCCAACTCATTCCCCTCAAGATTATATCCAACAGTTTCAAAAACAAATTTTGCGTCATACTCTATTCCATCTAAATCTACATTAAATCTATTTTCAATACTTTCACTTTTTTCATCAAAAAGAGATGAGCTTCTACCCCATGATCGAAGAAGTTTAGAGCGCTCTAAGACTTGATCATCATTGATTGCTAGGGCGCCTCCATTACCTGCACAATTGATAATATGCGACCCATAAAAACTTGTAATCGACATATCTGAAAAATATCCAGATTTCTTTCCATTAATTGTTGCTCCCAATGTATCAGCAGAATCTTCAATAACGATTAGATTGTTTTTTTTAGCTATCTCTTTAATTGCAGGCCAATTACAAAGATTACCCATAAGGTTAGGTGCTAGAATTGCAACTGTCTTATTGTTAATGTGCTCTTCGATTTTTGTTACATCAATATTGTAAGAATATGTCTCAACATCAACAAACACTGGAGTTAAACCATTCTTTATAAGGCAACCAACTGAAGTAGAAAATGTTAAAGCTGGAGTAATTACTTCAGAGCCATGAGGAAAATTAAATGCTTCAACTCCTATAAAAAGAGCTGATGAGCCTGAGTTCACATATAAACAATGCTTTTTTTCGAATAATTCAGCAATCCTTGATTCAAACTGTCTAGAGTAGTTTCCCATTTGGGTTGATTCAGATAAGCACTTCACAACTGCATCAATTTCTTCTTGTCCATATACTGTTTTAGCGTAAGATATTTGATCAAATTCTTTCATAGCCTTCCTCTCAGTTTTTGATTTGAATAGAGTTTTTTGACAATTAACGACTGTAATTATGCCACGAGTCAAACTCTTGGTTAATACTAGACAGCATATTATTTTAGAAGTCACATAAATTTTTGTGTGCTAAAATTTACTATTTATTCATCCTCTTATTTTTTGAAAAATTTTAATATATTTTTAATTATTCTTTTTTTAAGCCCTGTAAATCTCGAGGCAGAAAATTGGTTTAGAAGCTCTGGTAATTATGAAGCTCATCTCTATTCACTCGAAACTCAGATTAATGAAGCCAACATTAAAGATTTGGAAAAAGCATTTTCATTCAATACTGGCCATGTAATTGAGGCTTTGGGTATTCAGTCAGCTCCAATTTTTACAGGTGATAAATTAATAATTAATGCAATTGAGAATATTTCTGCGCTGGATCCTAGAAGTGGAGACTTAATTTGGCAATATGATATCGGTTCAATTAATGATATGAATAACCCTTGGGTTTATTTTACTGTCAATCGTGGAATTTTATTTAATGAAAATTCATCAAAACTTTACAGAGCAACAAATTTTGGTGTCTTAGAGCTAGATGTAAATTCAGGTAAATTACTAAATATTTTTAAAGATGTTGACTCATCTTTGGCCCCAATTATTTTTCAAAATAATCTTTACGTTGCTTCAGTTGATCAAGGTGTCATTGCTTTTGATCTAACAACAAAAGAGAAAGTTTGGCACACTTCTTTTTTAAAGGGAGGTTTTCCTGGAAGAGTGTGGTCTGGCTTCTCATTTGATCCAGAATCAAAAATTTTATTTGCTATTACTGGAAGTTCAGGTGGTGTTAAAGGAATAGGCAGACAGGATCCAAATATGCAAACATCATTGATCGCTTTAGATGCTGATACTGGAGAGATTCTATGGTCCTTTCAACATATTGATCACGATGTCTGGGATCTAGATTTGCTTGGCAATCCAATCATAGTAGATCTGACAATAGAAAATGAAACCATAAGATCGGTTATTGCTTTATCAAAAACAGGAGATATTTTACTACTTGATGTAGAAACAGGAAAACCTGTTCATGATAAATCATATAAATTGGTATCTGTTCCTGAATCTGATATTCCTGGAGAGAAATTAGCAAAATATCAAAAAAAGTTTTTTAAACCACAACCGTTTTGGAAAACTGAAGTAGATTTAGTGAATGATTTTTCACATTTAGATGCTGAAAATAAAGAATATGTTGAAAATAAAATTAGACATGCAAAATCAGGTTTTTTTATTCCGCCCTCAATAAACTATGACACAGTATTATATGGAATACATGGAGGAGCTGAATGGTTTGGAGGTGCAATTGACTTTACATCAGAAAATCCATCATTAGTTGTTCCATACAACAGAGATCCATGGATTATTAGGGCTTACCACACTGATAAGATAAGTATCTTAATTGACAGATTTGTTAAGAGATATCAGAAATATTTTAAACAAAGCAACTCTGACAAAATTAAAGCTGCGTGGGTTCCATGGGATCACGCAGAGATAGAAACCATGGAGTTATCTGAAAAAATATATTCATATGTTCCATTTACTCCCAAGGATAAATCATATAAGTCATATTGTGCTTCCTGTCATGGTCTATCAAGAAGAGGGTTTTTTGAATATGAAGGTGAGGGAGATTTACTTTATCCGCCTCTAGTTGGATCAACATTAGGCAAAAAAAAAGACTTTGTAATGAACTTTAATAAAGTAAAATCGCTTCACGAAAGTGTAAATATTCCTTATAAAATCACAAAGCAAAAACATGCTGAAATTTTTGAATATTTTGATAAATATGATAAATTTTTACAAAAAAATTACCTTCTTTCATCAAGGGGTTTTTGGCAAGTTCTTTTAGACAAAGATAGAAATCCAGCAACAAAACCACCTTGGGGCGGTCTTTCAAAAATAGATTTAGTTACAGGCAAGATTATCTGGGATATTCCATTTGGGAAAAGAAGAGATGACAAAAACAATATAATTGCCGATGGAGACAGGGTATTTGGCGGAATTATGAATACAGCGTCTGGATTAACTTTTGCAACTGGAAACCCAGATGGTTATATATACGCATTTAATGCTGATGGAAAAAAAATATGGGAAGATTTGCTTCCATTTGCTGGTTCTGCTCCCCCAATATCATATTCATTCCAGGGTTGTCAGTATGTTGTTTTTACGTCAACAGGCGGGCGATATTATGATTTCAAACAAAATGGAGACTTGATCTCCACATACAAATTAGAGTCCTGTAACTAATCATAACTTCTATCTAATTATTTAATATCAATTTTAAGTAAATAGGTTTTATAAAAGCTGATGAAACATTGAGATATATCTTATAAATAAAGTTAAAATAGATAACAACATTTTTTAAAACTTTAATAATGCGTAAAAATTTATGAAATCAGTAATCTTAGCAGGCGGCCTTGGAACAAGAATTTCAGAGGAAACTCATCTTAAACCTAAACCAATGATTGAAATTGGAGGAAAGCCAGTGATTTGGCATATTATGAAGATGTATTCCTTTCATGGAATAAACGACTTTATTATTTGTTGCGGCTATAAAGGGTATGTAATTAAAGAATATTTCGCAAATTATTTTTTACATATGTCTGATATTACCTTTAATATTTCCGAAAATACGATGGAAGTTCATAAAAAAGATGCTGAACCATGGAATATTACTTTAATTGATACTGGCGAGAATACATTGACAGGCGGAAGACTGAAAAGAGTATATGAATATTTAAAAGATGACCCAGCTTTTTGCTTTACGTATGGAGATGGAGTTAGCGACATTGACATATCACAAAGTATCAAATTCCATAATTCTCACGGCAAGCTAGCTACCGTTTCAGCAATTACTCCTCCTGGTCGTTATGGTGCATTGGATTTGGATGGAAATCAGGTAAAAGGCTTTAGAGAAAAGCCAAAAGGAGACGGCGCAGTTATAAATGGAGGGTTTTTTGTTCTTTCGCCTGAAGTTATAAGTTTAATTGAAGGTGATAACACTTCATGGGAAGAAGAGCCACTATCTGAATTAGCAAAAGCAGAAGAACTTATGGCATATAAGCACGATGGCTTTTGGTTGCCGATGGATACTTTAAGAGACAAAAATCATTTAGAGGATTTATGGCAAAGAAATGAAGCGCCATGGAAAACCTGGTAATGAATTTCAGGTTGCCAAATCCAAATTTCTGGAAGGATAAAAAGATTTTAATTACTGGTCATACTGGTTTTAAAGGAAGTTGGCTTACAATATGGTTAAATAGAATGGGCGCTTTTGTTTCGGGAATAAGTTTAGAGCCTGAATCCAATCCAAACTTATTTACTTCAGCGAATATTAGTACAATTTGCGATAGCACATTTATTGATATAAAAGATTCCAAAAAGATTAACTCTAAAATTCAATCAATAAAACCTGAGATTATTATTCATATGGCAGCACAACCTCTTGTAAGGCAAAGTTACCTAGAACCTAGAGATACTTTTTTAGTAAATGCTATAGGCACAGCAAATATCTTGGAGTCTATTAGATTTTCTGACTCAGTAAGAGCAGCAATAATGATCACAACAGACAAGGTCTATAAAAATGCAGAGGATGGCAGGGCTTATGTAGAGGATGACTCACTGGGTGGGCATGATCCATATAGTGCAAGTAAAGCTGCAGCAGAAATTATAATTGATAGTTACAATCTTTCTTTTCTTCAAAGCAAAGTATCTATTTCAAGCGCTAGAGCAGGTAATGTAATTGGTGGAGGAGACTGGTCTAAAGATAGGTTAATACCTGATTCAATTCAAGCTTGGCAAAAAAATATCGATTTAGACATTCGAAACCCCTCTGCTATAAGGCCTTGGCAGCATGTTCTTGAGCCATTATCGGGCTATCTGATGTTGTTAGAGGATACATTTCAAAATCATGAACTATGTGGTGCATATAATTTTGGCCCACATGATAATGCAAATTCTTCTGTAAAAAGTGTTGTTGAATTAATACAAGATATTCTTAATATGCCTAAAGTAAATTTCAAAAATGATTATGCAGGGTTTCACGAAGCAAATTTTTTGAGTTTGGATATTACAAAAGCTGCTTTAAATCTAAATTTTAAACCTAAATGGAACTTAAAAGAATCTGTAAAGATCACAGCCAATTGGTATAAGTCATATTATGATGGAAAATCAGCTTTATCATTATGTGAAGAGGACATAAATTCTTACGAAGATATTAAATTAGATAGAAATCAAGTTTCCTCAAAATGAAAACAATTTTACTGACAGGGGCTACTGGCTTTTTAGGAAAAAAAATTCTTGATGATCTTAATTCTAAGGATATTAATATTCATGTGATTTCTCGAAAGGATGAAAGTTTTTTTTCAGGCTATCGAAATGTTACAAAAGTTATTAAAACCAAAAATTTTTTTACTCAAAATAGTAAATGGTATGCCAATATTTGCAAGGATGTAAATATAATTGTCCATGCTGCTTGGTATGCTGAGCCAGGTAAATATCTTGAATCTAATATAAACATTGAGTGCCTTTCAGGCACTATTAATTTTGCCAAAGCGGCAGCTGAACAAAAGGTTGATAAATTTGTAGGTGTTGGCACATGTTTTGAATACGATCTTACATCAAGTGTTCCTTTGAAGACTGACAGTAAGTTAGACCCATTATTTTTATATTCAATAACTAAAAACTCAACATTCCAAATTTTGAAAAAATTATTTGAAAATAAAAAAATAGATTTTTTATGGACAAGGGTATTTTACCTTTATGGCGATGGCGAAGATAGCAGAAAGCTTGTTGCCGTCTTAAGATCAAAATTATCTATAGGCAAGGTTGTTGAGTTAACTAGCGGCAATCAAATAAGAGATTTCATGGATGTTAAATCAGCTGGTTCATTAATAGCTAATGCAGCTATATCAAAAAATGTAGGTCCATTTAATGTTTGTTCTGGTGTCGGCATTTCAATAAGAGAATTAGCCGAAAACATTGCTGATGAATATGGCAGAAGGGATTTATTATTGTTTGGAGCAAGGAAAGATAATCTTACTGATTCACCATATGTTGTTGGAATAAAGAGCGAGATTATCAAATAAAAACAATTTTTTTAAACTAATTACACTATAATCAGCTAGATTAAAAAATGAAAAAACTTCTTGATAAGAGTCTGTTGTGTTAGATAAATGTTATACCTTTGAAATAGACTCATTTAGAGATAAAAGGGGCTGCCTCTCTGTGCTAGAGACTGGTAAAAATATTCCGTTTGATGTTAAAAGATTATACTATTTATATAACACTCAAGATCAATTGGTCAGAGGTGTACATTCTCATAAAAAACTGGAACAAGTTTTAGTTTCCTTCTCTGGGACATTCAAGATACTTCTTGATGATGGTTTCCAAAAGAAAGTTTTTACCTTAGATAATCCTGCAAAAGGCCTATATGTATGCCCAATGATTTGGAGAGAGGTTACTCCTATTGGTGATAATGGATTATGTGCAGTTTTAGCATCACGTATATATGAAGAAGAAGACTATATTCATGAATACTCTGATTTTTTAGAAATTATTAGAAAAGAATGAAGGTTCCATTTTTAGATCTACAAGCCCAGTATCTTGAAATAAAACCAGAAGTAGATTCAAGACTTAATGAATTTCTTAAAGCAGGCTCATATATTGGAGGAGAGTATTTAAAAAATTTTGAAGAAAATTTTTCTAGTTTCCTTGGCGCAAACTACTGTATTGGAGTAGCAAATGGCTTGGATGCGCTTGAAATATCTCTAAAGGCCCTAGGTATAGGTAAAGGAGATGAAGTAATTGTTCCATCGCATACGTTCATAGCCACCTGGCTAGCAGTTTCAAATTGTGGTGCAAACCCAATTCCTGTGGAACCAAAACAAAGTTCATTTTCAATTGATCCTAGTAAAATTGAATCTGCTATTACCAAAAATACCAAAGCTATCATTCCTGTCCATTTGTATGGTGAGCCTGCTGAGCTAGATTCGATTTTAAAAATAGCTAAAACTAATAATTTATTTGTAGTAGAAGATGCAGCTCAAGCGCATGGAGCATCTTATAAAAGCAAAAGAATAGGTTCTCATGGACACTTAGTTGCTTGGAGTTTTTATCCTGGAAAGAATTTAGGAGCATTTGGAGATGGCGGAGCAGTGACTACTAATAACCTTGAGTTAGCAAAAAAAATTAGAGAAATTGGAAACTATGGCTCTCAAAAGAAATATATTAATGATGTAATTGGCCGAAATAGTCGTCTCGATCCCATGCAAGCATTAATGCTCGATATAAAGCTTAAAAAACTTGATGAGTGGAATGATAGGAGACGAGAAATTGCTAAAAAGTATTTAACTGAATTAAGTGACGTGGGCATAACCTTGCCAGATGGATTAAATTTGAATGATGGGGTTTGGCATCTTTTTCCAGTCCTTGCAAATAATCGTGATGTTTTAAAAAAATATCTTGATAAAAATTCTATAGAGACTCTAATACATTATCCAATTCCTCCTCATAAGCAACTGGCATATGCTTCTGAGTTTTCGTCATTTAATCTTGAGATTTCTGAAAAACTTTCGACACAATTACTAAGCTTGCCCATTGGCCCTCAATTAGAAATTAATCAAGTTGATTTTGTTATAAAAATTTTAAAAAAATATTTTAATTAATTTTTATTAGGAGTATTCACTGATGCAAAATAAAGAAGTTTTTTTTAGTATTGTAATTCCTACTCGAGATAGACCCGATTTAATTGAGTCCTTGATTTTTAGCATACTTAATCAAACCTTTGAAAGCTTTGAATTGCTAATTTGTGATAATAGTAATAATGAGTTAACTCAAGAAGTAATTACTTCATTTGATGATAAGCGTATTCAAAATATTCGAACAGGTAATTTAGAAATGTCAGAAAATTATAATGCAGGAATTAATAGAACTTCAGGTAATTATCTTATGTGTATTTCTGATAAAGGTTTTTTAAAGCAAGGGGCACTTAAATATCTTTATGACTTAATTCAAAATGAAAAGCACCAATGTATAACTTGGGCTCTTGATAATTTTGTTTATCCAGGAAATTTTTCTCAATCCAATTTGTATAAAAAACAGTCTATGTTATTGGATTCAGGATATATCCTTAAATTTATGCTTCAGGGAGATTATAGGAACTATGAATATGCTCCAATGCACTGCACGTCATGTATATCTATTGAGTTGGTTAATTCCATTAGAGAAAAGCATGATAATTTATGTCAGGCGCAAAATCCTGACTATACTATGGCAGCTCAAGTACTTCTTGAGACTAGTCACATATATAATCTAAAGAAAAATCTAGCAATTTTACGCAATGTATCTACAAAAGATGGTTATGGAACAGGCCATAGCCTTGCTAAAAAAACTCAAGAATCAAGAACTTTTTTAAATGATCATGCAAAATGGATAAAATATACTAATAAATTTACTGATGTTCCAATTAAAGATTGCCCATTTATCATAGATTTGATGCTTAAAGATACATATAAGGTTCTAGAAGATAATGACATAGATCCAAACATATTTCTTTCAAAAGAAGAGAGATTAGTTGGATATTATTACTTTGCTTATGATGAAATTCTTTGGCGTAAAAGTTTGGGAGTTAATATGAATGATGAAGCTAATCTTTTAAATGCTGCGCTATCAAGAGAAAAAAACTCGATTCAAGAAGCGTTTAAAGAAAGAACTGCACATTTAAAATTTCAGGCTTACATTGCTCATTTTAAGTACATAATAAAGAGAAATTCTTTCACTGCATTTTTATTAAAGATCTTCAGGAAGTTGAGATATTTTAATTTCGGTACTCAGTATTCTAGTATAGAAGATTGTTATTATGATAATGTCGTTGAAAATTATAAACCTAACTTAAGAAATGAGTATTAAGCTAGATCGAAAAAAACCTGTGAGTTGGTTTTTAAGAATTATGTATAAGCTAGCAAAATTTTTACCCCTTTCCAGTAAAAGAAAATTTTTCCTTTTCCTAAATTTGGAATGGTTTTTTGATCGTATTGCTCATGAATACTCCTTCAGGAATTATGCTCCAGAAATGCACCCTGTCAGGGTTTTTACAAAAAAACATTTACTTAAATGGATCCAGCCAGAGCATAAAGTCTTAGATCTTGGGTGTGCTACGGGTGAAATGTCTTATTGGGCTGCTGAAAAAGCTCAAAAAGTTATAGGCATTGACTATAACCCAGTTCATATTCATTTTGCTAAAGCAAATTATAAACGCAACAATCTTTCATTTCATTGTATAGAAGCGCATGAATATTTACTTAATACAAAAGAAAGTTTTGA
>CABXNE010000024.1 GCA_902513515.1 uncultured SAR86 cluster bacterium | reverse complement strand
ATCAATAAAACTAGATATTCTTCAATCTACAAAAAGAGCAGACCACTTCAGAAATAAAAAAGACACCATCAGAGTAAAGGACAAAGATATTCCCGGAATAAAGTATAAAATTCAATTAGGAAAAAACAAAGAAACCACTAAAGAGTTGAAGGGTTGGTATTTATTAGATAATGATTATGCCGATAGAATAATAACTTACTTTGTCACCAATAAATAATTGAGAAGATAGTCGCTAATTAAGAAGTTGGAGAGAATAGTTATGAAAAAGTTGAATACAAAAGGATTGGAGTCAAATCACTGTTCAAATCTACGCTGTGACGGTGGAATAGTTTCGTTTGCAGAATTAAGTCTTAGGCAATCTAAATAAATCCTCTACCTTACATCCAAGAGTTTTAGAAATTTTTAAAGCAAGAACAGTAGAAGGGACATATATTCCATTCTCAATTGCATTAATGCTTTTTCTAGAAACATCAGCACTCTCAGACAACTCTTGTTGCGTTAATCTTGCATTCTTACGAAGTTCCTCAAGATTGTTTAGAAGTTTTTTATGATCTTTGCCCAAAATTATTTCTTTTCGAAGTCTTCAACTGCATTTGTTAATTCTTCACTTGTGTTTGGGTAAAGATAACCAGCAATTATTTGCCCTAAACCAATAGCGGCAACTAGTGCCCCAACACCCTTGAGCACCGAACCTAGAAAAAAGACACCAAAAAGAAAAAGACCAATACCGGTAAAAAGAGTAACCACACCAGTTCTCCTGTAATCAATTGGCTCT
The DNA here is from genome assembly GCA_902513515.1 of uncultured SAR86 cluster bacterium. Taxonomy (GTDB): domain Bacteria; phylum Pseudomonadota; class Gammaproteobacteria; order Magnimaribacterales; family D2472; genus D2472. Next base: position 15,508 of record CABXNE010000024.1, on the reverse strand, counting down.
TTTTTTCTTTCATCAAGCATACCTATTAAGCCTTCAATCTTTGAGGGATCATCAATATTCTTAGATATTTCTAGTATTGTTTTATTTTTATCCTTACTCTCAAAATATAACCAAATAAATACTGATACAGGCACTATTATTCCAGTCATTATCCCCAGAACAGGTACTATTGTTCCATCCATTTTCTTCTCCTTGCTAAAATGTAACGTAAACTTATCATCAATAATATGAGAAGTAAAGGTTACAAGTTCATTGTTGTATAATTCTTTATATGGACAGAAAAATAATAATTTCACAATCAATTATGTGGGCAGCAGCAATTCTTGTTGTTTCAATTGTCGAAGATAAAGAGTTTGCTCTATTAATGCTTGTCATATTAGCTGCAGTTTCTTTGGGGAGTTTAAAAAAAGTTAAGTGAATAATATCTTAGGGGGAGGTTGTTTCTGTGGTTCCGTTCGCTACAGTTTTGAATCCAACAATTATCCTTCTTCAAATTGCCATTGTTCCATGTGCAGACGAACTTCAGGAGCTGCTTTTGTTTCTTGGATGGCTATTCCAGTAACCAGCTTTAAATTCAACAAAGGAGAGCCTAAAAAACTAATTTCCTCGTCTCAAGGAACAAGATACTTTTGTCAAGACTGTGGAACTCCTTTAACCTGTCTTCTTGACGAGTATCCTAAATATATTTATGTCACAATTTGTAGCTTAGACAATCCCCAAGACTTTGAACCAAGTGGCGATATGTATGTTGAAGACATGCTTGATTGGGTAAAAACATAATGAAACCCCTAATTTTAGATTCTGCACTAGGCACCGAGCTTGAAAATCGTGGCGAGTATCTACCAAGTTTTAAAACATCTATATGGTCAGCATATTCCTTAATACATAATCCAGAGGCCATTAAACAAATTCATATTGATAACATAGAGGCTGGTGCAGATGTAATTACTACATCGAATTACCAAGCCACCCCAGAATTATTAAAACGAGAGCCAAGCGCACCTTCATATGAAGATCTAGCAAAACGATCTTTAGAATTATGCAAAGAAGCGGTAATTAAAACTGGAACACGAACCATGATTGCAGGATGTTACCCTCCCATTCATGTTACTTTCAGACCTGATTTAAGCTCAAAAGAAAAAAAACTAAAAAAGTTTTATGAGACATTAGGCAAAATTTATCAAGATGAAGTTGATGTGATTATTTGTGAGACCATGGCATCAATTTATGAGGGAACCATTGCAGCATCAACTGCTAAAAATTTTTCTGATAAAGTTTGGTTAAGTTGGACAACTAGAGGAAATAAATTAAATAGACTGCCAAGTACTGAGTTATTAGATCTTGCAATTAGCGAGGGTTTGAAATTAGATGTTGATTGTCAACTGGTTAATTGCGTTCATGCAGATACCGCAAGCATGGCAATTGAAAAGCTAAAAAAAGAAAAAAGTTTTGGAATTTATGCTAACTCTTCAATATATAAAAAAAATAAACTTGAGGGTTTTGTGAGCGATTCTGATGAATGGCATTATCACAATCATCAACCCATCAGCCCTGTTGAGTATAAAGATTTTGTCATTGAATGGATTAATCATGGAGCATCAGTAATTGGTGGATGCTGTAGAACAACAACGGATCACATAAAAGAAATTAAAAAAATTGTTGAAAACATATGAAAGAATTTAAAAATCTAATCGTATTAGGGCCACTAATATATGCCCTTCATCATTTTGAAGAGCATATAATTTTCAATTTCAGAGAGTGGCGCCTTACTTACTTTGCTGACAACAATGCTATTCCAACAGAGGAGGTGTTAATACGATTGATTGCGATTCTATTAATTTTTGTTTTTGTGCATTTGATCAAAAATAATAGAGGCAGCGCCCACATAGTCTTGTTTTTTCTAATGACGACTCAGGTAGTAAACGCTTTCTTTCATATTTTTTTAAGTTTTTATTTTTATGACTTTAGCCCCGGAGCAATTACGGCGACATTGCTTTACTTGCCCATTAATTTTTTAATCATTAAGTCTGCTTTTCAAGAAGGGTTTTTAAGAAACTATCTTGAGTTATTTATGATTTTTATTGCAGGTATGACCACGTTTGCGTTGTTTGAGTTGATTGGCCCAGAAGTTATCGCTTATAGCGTTTTACTTACGCCAGTTTATTACATTATGATGAATAGGACAGAGCCAACAAAAAACTAAAGCAATATACATGCATATCAAACAAATACCCATTCGAAATGATTTACGAAATTATATGTATCTATTGGCATGCGAAAAAACATTAGAGGCAATAGCTGTAGATCCTTTAGACCATGCATTATGTCTTGAGACCGCCAATGAAATGGGCTGGAAAATAAAAATTGTTGCAAACACGCATCATCACCATGATCACATTGGGGGCAATGACCAAGTAATTGCTGCAACAGGTGCCGAGTTAGTTGCTCATGAAGATGCAATGGATGCAATACCTGGAGTAAACAGGGGATTGAATGCAGGCGATGATCTGCAATGTGGAGATCTTACTTTAAAAGTGATGGATACGCCCGGGCATACCATGAGCCACATTTGTCTATATTTCCCCAGCAGCACAGATGAAGAGCCTGCCTTATTTTGTGGCGATACATTGTTTAATGCCGGCGTAGGCAGATGTGATTTTGGAGGCGACCCTATTATTCTTCATAAAACCTTTGAGGATCACATTTTTCCCCTTGGTGATAATGTTAGGATTTATCCCGGACATGATTATATTGAGAATAATTTAGAGTTCACCCTGGATCGTGAGCCCAATAATCAGTCAGCTATCTCTTTGCGAGATAAGTTTAAAAACGGTTTAGATGCAGAAAGTTTTGTTAGCCACATTGGTTTAGAGCGAGAAATTAATGTTTTCTTCAGGATTAATGAAGCGCAAGTCAGGGCGGGGATCGCTTCGAGCTTGAATTTAGACGAAGCAAGCTTAGACAGTCAAGAAACCTTCATCGGTTTGCGTAAATTACGAGATAGTTGGTAAACCGTTAAATAGCCAGTAGATTTAAAAGCTTGCAGTAAGTGAAATTGTTACATAAAATCAATCACCCAAAAGATGAATACTCAATTAAAAACAGATAAATTATCCATAATTTTGTCACTGGCATGTGTTGCACATTGTCTTTTTATGCCATCTTTTTTAATTCTTGGCTCCGGTTTTCTTGCTATTTCATTAGACAGCGAACTTATACATAAAATTTTACTTATCATGGTTGCCCCAATAAGCATCTATGCTCTAATTTCAGGATATAAAAATCATAAAATCTTTTCTTACCTTTACATAGGCGCTTCAGGATTGCTTTTTCTAACAGTTGCGGCAATTCTTGGAGAAGGCACTCTCGGAGAGTTTTATGTGAAGGGTCTTACCCTCCTTGGCTCGTCGATAGTTGCGTATGCACATTTTAAAAATTATCAGACTTGCAGAGCCTTGGATTGCTCCTGTCATGAATAATAATTAGCGTTAATTGATAAATCATGTTTAATGGTCTTGATCATCTAATTATTGCCGTCGAAGATCTAGAAAAAGCCACTAAAAACTACCAACTTATTTTGGGAGCCCCTCCTGTTTGGATTGGAGGCCACAAAAGCTTAGGAACAAGCAATTCTTTATTTAGTTTTCAGAATATTTATCTTGAGCTTTTAGCTGCAAGCGGCGAGGGCATTGGTGCAGATCTGGTAAATTATTACTTAAAAGAAACCGGTGAGGGGTTAATTGGAATGGTTTTTGAAACAGAGGACATTGCAATCGTTAACAAGTCTCTGCAGCAAAAAGAGTTTCTTATCGGAGAGATTTCTGAAGGAGAGGGTATAAACACTGCTAATAAGCAGATAAGAAAATGGAAAAATTTATTTTTACCCCCTGAGTTATCAAGGGGCATTTTCTCTTTTGTAATTGAGCACACAGCTGGACATTTACCGAAACCAAATGACATTGATGCATCATCCCCCGATAAATTAGACCATGTTGTTATTAATACCAATGACGCTGATGGCTTCATAGAAATTTACAAAGATATTTTTAACATTCACCTCGCTTTAGATAAAACCATCGAGCATTGGCAAAAAAGGATGTTATTTTTTAGACTCAATCACACAACCATAGAGGTTATAGAGCAACAAGATGACTTGCCGCCCAGCGACAAGATGTGGGGTTTGGCTTGGGATGTAAAAGATATAGAAAAAGCTCATCAGCGACTTTTGGGTGAGGGGGTTGAAGTCACACCTATTCGAAAAGGCGTCAAGGAAAAAACATTAGTTGCCACAGTAAAATCGCACACTCAAAATGTTCCTACGCTTCTTATTCAGCACCTTGATTAAAGAGACTCCATTTTTTATTTTTGACCTCTATATAGGTTAGTTTTATTAACTATTGCATAAAAATTATTAGGCGTTAAAATAACCCTAATCGTGATTTGATCCTATTGCCGCGATTTTAAAGAAAGTGCTAAAACGGAAATTATTCCCAGGATTTAAACAGAAACTCAATAATTGTGCTATTCACAATTATTATTGAGTTAATTTTGAGGTATATAAATATGAAAAGACAGCTAATAGAAAGATTAGATGAGGGCCCTGTAATTTGTGCAGAGGGTTTTTTATTTGAAGTTGAAAAAAGAGGCTATTTAGCTTCGGGTGAGTTTGTCCCAATGGTTGCATTAGAGCATCCTGAAGCACTTGAGAATCTCCATAAAGATTTTCAACATGCTGGCTCTGATGTGGTTGAGGCTTTTACATATAACGGCCATAGAGAAAAAATGAGAGTCATTGGAAAAGAAGAGCTATTGGAGCCTTTGAATAGAGCGGCATTAAAGATAGCAAAAAAGGTTGCTGATAATCCCATTGATGGCGGTGAACCAAATTTAATGGCTGGCAATATTTCAAATTCAAATATTTGGGCTGAGGATGACAAAGATGCTCAAAAAGAAGTTTATAAAATATTCAGCGAAATGGTTGATTGGGCAGTTGATGAGGGCGCTGATATGCTTGTCGGCGAAACATTTTATTATGCCGAAGAAGCATACGCAGCGTTGGAGATTATACAAAAATCTGGGCTTCCTTCGGTTATAACAATTGCTCCCATGGCAGAAAATATCATGAGAGACGGAGTCTCAATTATGGACACCATGAAAGAGTTAGAACAAAGAGGTGCAGATGTTGTTGGGATGAATTGTTTTAGAGGCCCGGACACCATGATGCCCTATCTCAGAGAAGCCAGAGAAGTCCTTAATTGTCATATGGCAGCATTGCCGCTCCCATTTAGAACCACAGATGATCATCCAACGTTCTTTAATTTACCGGATGAACATGGATGTACTTGTCCAGCCCCGCACGGAAGAACCTTCCCAACTGCACTAGATCCCTTGTATTGCAACCGATATGAAATACGTGAGTTTGGTAAAGAGGCCACTGCATTAGGCATTAATTATCTTGGTGTTTGTTGTGGAGCAACGCCTATGCATATAAGAGAAGTTGCTGAGGCAGCAGGTTTAACAGTTCCGGCAAGTAAATATAGAGAAAAAATGGAAAATCACTTTATGTATGGCACCAATGAAAGAACTGCAAAACACATGCAAGATTACGGAGATACTGCCTAGGACTTCATCATATAAAATGTGCTAATAGATTAAAATCATATTAACCTATATCTTTTGTAGGTAATATTTTGACTGATCTGACTGTAAATGAGGTTTATGCAATTGGCGCACCAATTGTGTTGGCAATGATTTTTGCTGAACTTTTAATATCTAACTGGCAAAACAAGAAATACTACAAGAAAGAAGATACCCTTTGCACCATTGGCCTGCTTACAGGGAATATCATTGTAGCTTTTTCCATTAAAGGTCTAATCTTAGCTTTTCATTTCTATTTATATCAATTTAAGGTTTTTGAGCTTGCTAGCATTTTGCCCTTGTGGGTAATGTGGACCCTAACATTCATTATGATTGATCTTGTTTTTTATATTTATCATAGAATGTCACACAGGGTTAGATTCCTCTGGGCCATTCATCTTAGCCATCATTCAAGCGAAGAAATGAATTTTGCAGTTTCTTTTAGGCAGGCATGGTTTGGCCCCATATCTAAAATACCATTTTTTATGGCGCTTCCTCTGCTCGGATTTGATCCAACAATCATTGCGGTAGCTGGAGTTATAAGCACTTTATGGGGGATAGTTGGCCATACGCAGATTGTTGAGAAGCTTGGTTTTGTCGAGTGGATTTTTAATACCCCATCGCACCATAGAGTGCATCATGGCTCTAACAAGCAATACATAGATAAAAATTATGGAAACTTATTAATAATCTGGGACAGAATGTTTGGAACATTTGAACCGGAAGAAGAGCCTGTAAAATTTGGCTTGGTCAATAACGTTAATACTTTTAACCCAACAAAGATCACTTTTATGGCTTGGTCATCCATGATTGATGATATTAAGAACAAGAATAATTTTAGCGAGATGTTAAGTGCGGTCATTGGGCCGCCTAGCACCCATATAAAAAATAAAGTCTAGGGCGTCTGGCTATAAAAAACTTTTTGACTTCTCGTGTTTGAGGGTTATATTTTTATAATTATGAACAATTTTAATAAATTTAAGTCTATCCCTGCATTGGCTGGGTTATTTTTTTTAAGCATGCCAGCTTTTTCATATAACACCGAGATACAAAAGTGCATAGATATAGTTAACCCCACTAAAAGACTCAGCTGTTACGACGCTGTCTTTCAAGAAAACAAACCAATCAAAGAAGTATTAATTATTCCCAAAAAACAAGAAGTTATAAAGACAGATGAACAAAAGAAAGAAGACTATGGTTTAGAAAAACCAAAAGATGATTTTTCCATCACAGCAAAAATAGTTAATGTAAATAAACGAGGAAATTACAAGATTTATATTACTCTAGATAATAATCAAACCTGGCGAAGCGTAAAGGATATATATGATCGAACTCCAGTAAGTAAGGGGCAAACAGTTTCTATTTCTGAAGGCTTTATGAGTGGGTATGTTATGAAAGTTGAAGGAAAAAAAATTAGTTTAAGAGTAAGGAGGGTTAAGTAAAATGGAAACAAAAATTCCACCACCATTAGTTACTTTGGCATTTGGCCTATCTATCTATTTTTCTAGAGGGATGTTTCCAGCGGTTGAGACTCAGTATTCTTTTTATCTTGGAATCTTTTTACTCTTATTGGGTTTTTTTATCTTAATATCTGCTGTTCGATTATTTAGAAAAGATAAGACAACCGTAAACCCTTTAAGTCCAGAGCAAGCAACAAAGTTAGTCACTGATGGAATTTTTAAACACTCTCGAAACCCAATGTATCTCGGAATGGCATTTGTATTAGGCTCTATGGCCGTGTTTTTTAATGTTATCGGCGGAATTATTTTAATTGCTCTATTTTGTGTATACATAACAAAGTTTCAAATTATTCCTGAAGAAAGAGCAATGAGGGAGTTATTCTCTCAGGAATTTGATAGGTATGTAAAAGAAACTCGAAGATGGATTTAGATAAATGAAATGGGCTTTATTTGGTCTAACAATTTTTATAAATTATTTAACGGCTAGTACCGAGCTTAATTTAATTCTAAATGAAGAATTTAATATGAAAAATCACGCATACAAAGTACTTACGCTGAAGGAATGGGAGCAGGCACAAGCCTCTAAAAAAATTATTACCAAACTGGATGAAAAGGATGGATTTGTTCATCTTTCAACAGCCTCCCAACTAAGTGCAACTATAGAACTGTACTTTTCTAAAGAGGATAAAATTGTTCTTTTGCAGCTAGAGCATTCTCAAATACAAAATAGCTTGCAATACGAAGCGCCAGCTCCGCCAGCCAATCGAAAGGGCACATTTCCCCATTATTATGGAGAGCTAGATATTAAGGCTGTAGCCAAGGTGTGGAATTTAGATCGAGGAGCCTTTCAGATACCAATTGAGGCATTGCTACAAGCAGAACAAAGCTCGATTGAGAATAAATGAAAACGCTTAAAGAAGAGGTCAAGTTTAATTGCTCTGCTGAAGGGCTTTGGACCATCCTCTCTGATGTTGGAAGATGTGACTGGGTTCCCACAATTGAGGAGATTACATTAGAGGGTGACTGCAGACATTTTGAGATGAATGGCATGGGGCAGATCACTGAAAAAATATTAAAACAAGACAATGCAAGCATGACCCTTCAGTATTCTGCCATACAGACCCCTGCACCCATTGAGCATCATTTAGCTACCATGCAAATATCACCCTTAAATGATCAAGAGTGCATGCTGAACTGGACAACTGAAATTTCTCCAGATATTTTTGCTGACGGCATTCACCAAGGAATGCTTATATCAATTGAAGGGATTAAAACGGTTATTTAAAAATGATCTGTAATCTCTGCAGATCCAATGCTGCTTCAAGCTTTAAAACTCTAGACAATAAGACTTATTGGAGTTGCAATGTTTGCGGATGCAAGTATTTAGATAAATCTTATTTCATCGATCCGGCGGAAGAAGAGCAACGATACTTAGAGCACAATAATGATATTAAAGATAAAGAATATCGAGCATTCCTATCAAGACTTTCTGATCCACTCAAAGAAAAAATCTCTCTTGGCTCTAATGGATTAGACTTTGGCTGTGGCACAGGGCCAGCGCTAGCAGATATTCTAACCCAAGATGGTTTCAAGGTTGCGCTCTATGACCCATTTTTCTTTCCTGATGAGGGCGCCTTATCTAAGCAATATGATTTTATAACCTGCACAGAAACCGCAGAGCATTTTTATGATCCATTTAAAGAGTTCAATACTATCAACGATCTCTTGAAGCCTGGAGGTTGGCTGGGTGTCATGACCTCTTTCTTAACCTCCGATGGGATGTTTGAAAATTGGCACTATCGAAGAGATCCAACCCATGTGACTTTTTATTGTGAAAAAACCTTTCAAGTGATAGCCTCTCAAAGGAACTGGAAATGCGAAATCAAATCAAAGGATGTCGTGCTCCTCCAAAAAAATCATGATTAAAGCACCCACCTCATTTATTCAACGCTTAAAATTTATTGGGCCAAGCATCATTGTAACTGGCAGCGTTGTTGGAAGCGGCTCAATAGCTCTCTCACCATTGTTGGGAGCAGCAACTGGCTTTGCTTTGTTATGGTGGCTTTTATTGAGTCTTTGGAGCAAACCACTTATACAAGCTGAAATTAGCCGTTATGTCATAGCAACAAATCAGACTTTCCTAGAATCTTTTTCAGATATGCCTGGGCCAAAAACAAACCTTAAGGGCAAGCAAGCCTCATGGTTAGTTTGGTTTATGTTTATTGGTGTGATCCCATCTGTTGCAGGCATGGGCGGTCTTGCAGGGGCTGTTGCAGAAGCAGGGCACCTTATGATCCCAATGCTTAGTACCGAATTATGGGTGGTAACAGCATGTTTTGTTACTTGGTTTATTCTATATCTTGGAACTTATCAAACACTGGAAAAAATTCTACTTGGAATGGTGTTCTTTTTTTCAGTCGTCACTTTAATTATTGCTATCTCAATGCAATCAACGCCCTATGCAATTTCAGGTTCGCAAATCTTAGGAGGCCTTACACTTTCATTTCCTTTTGAGCATGCAGCTTTAGCTCTTGCAGTGTTTGGCTTTACCGGAATTAGCTATGGAGAAATTATGGCCTACACCTATTGGTGTTTAGAAAAAGGTTATGCCAAACATAATGGCGAGCAAGAGGAAGTCAAAGCCTGGATTAGAGTAATGCAAACTGATGTTTGGGCCACAGTCTTTTTTGTAACCATAGGCACTCTTCCATTTTTTCTTTTAGGCGCAGCTGTGTTAAATACCTTGGGTCTTTATCCCCCTCCTGACGGCGATATCATTCAAACTCTTTTAAATATGTTTACTACAATTTTAGGAACTTGGGCTAAATGGTTTTTTATTCCCTTGGCTTTTTTTGTTCTTTTCTCAACCCTGCTTTCTGGAACAGCAGCATTCACTAGAACAATTTCAGATTACCTAATTTCAATTGGTTTGGTTGCCGAAAAAGAAAATACCCGAGCGCGCTTAATTAAAATTATTGCATTTGTCATACCATTGTTTTCATCCATAGCGTATTTTTTACTTCCAAACCCAATTACTCTTCTATTAATTGCTGGAATTTGGGCGGCGGTTGGACTGCCGATAATTAATATTGGTGCTTTATATTTAACAAGCAAATTAAGTGAGGAATTGAGGCCTAAAACAATTACCAAAACCATCTTATGGATTACCCTAATCTTGCAGGTTTCAATGGCAGTGTTAATTTTATACAGCCAAATAATCGGCTTTAGCTAATATTTAATTTTTAAAAGTGCTCTTTATGGCATAAAATGCACGACTGATTTATAAGAGAGCAAATGAATAAGCAAAATAATAAAAGATATTTCATTCATCCAGAAGGGTGGAAGTTTGCAGGAATTTTATTTATCAGCTCCATGATTCTTTTATTTTTGTCCATGGCAATAGCCGTCGTATCAATTTGCTTTTTCCTTACATTTTTTGTTCTATGGTTTTTTAGAGATCCTGAAAGAAATACTCCACAAGATTCAAATTTAATTATTAGTTCTGCAGATGGAAAGGTCTGCTTAATTGATGAGGCTTATCCTCCAGCCGAAGTTCCCATTGAGGCTGAAAAGATGAAGCGAATTTGTGTCTTTATGAACGTATTTAATGTTCATGTAAATAGAAGTCCCGTTCAAGGAAGAGTAGAACACATCGTATACAAAAAAGGCCAATTCTTAAATGCAAGCTTAGATAAGGCAAGTGATAAAAATGAAAGAAGCAGCTTGGTTGTAAATACTGACAATGGAGCCAAAATTGTAGTTGTTCAAATTGCTGGCTTAATCGCTAGGAGAATTCTAAGTTTTATTTCATCAAACCATCAACTTAATCAAGGCGAAAGGTTTGGGCTTATAAGATTTGGTTCAAGAGTTGATATTTATATGCCATTGGATGCAATAGAAAAATGCAAAGTTGGAGATAGGGTCATTGCAGGTGAATCAATTTTGGCTGCCTTAAAATAATAAATGAAAAAACTAGATTTTAAAGTTCTTCTCCCCAATGTAATCACTCTGACAGGACTGAGTTTTGGTTTGAGCTCGATTAGATTTGCCATTGAATTGGACTTTAATTTAGCCATTGTTTGTATTCTATTTGCTGGAGTTTGTGATGTTTTGGATGGCATGTTAGCAAGGCACCTTCAAAGCCAATCCGATCTTGGTGCTCAGCTAGATTCTTTATCGGATTTCCTAAGCTTTGGAATTGCACCTGGTTTGTTGATTTATATGTCTATTTTTAATCAAGACAATGGTATTGGTGCTTTTGCTGCCTTAGCTTTCATAATATTTTCTTGCTTAAGATTAGCTTTATATAATGTGAGATTAGAGAAATCGAAGACAACAGACGGAGAGCCTGAACACTTTTTTAGCGGCATACCAACCCCCGTTGGAGCAATTTTTATTATCTTGCCATTAACGCATTCATTTATGGGTTTTAACTGGGCCTATGAAAATCTTAATTTTGTGGCAGGCTATATAATTTTAATAAGTGGCTTGCTAGTAAGCAGAATTCCAACCTTTTCAATAAAAAGAAAACAGTTCTTTATTCAATCAAAGTTAGGATTTCTTGTTTTGTTTTCTATTATTGCGCTAAGCATGATCAACTTTCTCTGGATTACCATAAATGTCCTAGCTTTGATTTATTTGCTCACTATTCCTCTATCTATAATAGCTTGGCAAAGCAGCCCTAATAGAGACTCCGCATAGTTTAGCGGAGCCCTATTAATTGAAGCTGATTACTTCGTATATTTGTAGTAACCTTCTGTTGGGATCATGATGTGAGCATAATCTGTATCACGCATCATCACGTATGGTTCACCATGCATGAAGTCATCTGTAAAACTTGCAACTTCCGACGCATCTTTAGGAATCAACATTAAATGAGGGCCTGATTCAATCCACTCACCAGGAGTCGAGTCTTCTTTGTTCATGACCAATGGAGTTGTATTGTCCTCTCCAACATCACCATGCAACATCCACATAAAGGTATAACGAGATAGTTGAGGTTTTTCATTTGTCATAAATGCAGCCATCCATTTTGCACCCTCAGCATCAAAACATGCGGGCATAGCATCATGGGCGCTTTTCCATCCTTTGGCAGGAACCGGTCTTGGATTTCCTGCTTGGCAGGTCCACCCGTTTGTACCTTCTCGTATTACTTTTCCACTGCTACCTATTATGGATGCCTTATCACCTAAGAAGGATGGAGCTGCAGTTGAATAAGCCCATATTTGCCATTTATCAGAGGTATGAGGCCCGTAAGGCTCATAAGCTGAAAGAGATATTGAGATAGAAATCATCAATAAAGAAAATAAACTAAATTTTTTATACATTTTTGTTTCTCCTGTAAACTCACTATAGTTAATCATGGATTCTTTTAATCATGAACACATTTCTTAAAATTATTGCATACTTTTGTATTGCTACAACACCCATACAGATACTAGTTGTTTTATGGGGTATACAGGTAGTGCTCTCATCTGATTATGGAATTCTGTCATTGTCTAACATTGAATTTATAAAAAACTACCTTACATTAGTTCTCCCATTAGTTGAGTGGTTTTACTCATGGTTTTGGAACGCCTGGCTAGATTTTGCTTTTTCATTGCCACTTATCTTGTCTCAAACATTTAAAGCCATTGTTAGTACATGGCTTGGTTTTTGGATACTCAAAAAAATAAATTAATATTTTGAAAAAAACTCTTCTTATTTTTGGGTGCTTTTTTCTAGCTTTTATTGCATGGGCTTTTCCTTATATTGATGAACTGCGTGATCAAGGCCTAACAATGGATACGGCATACGGCTATTTCTTCGGTGGACCAGTCCATCCTTTTAACCCTAATGATGCGGTTCCACAGCTAGATTATTCAAAAGAAAGTTCTTGGGCTTCACTGCCCTCTATAGAAGATGATGCTGATTTAATCCCCGCTGGGGAAGAGGGCGCTGATCAACTAAACTCAAAGGTAGATGTATTTTTTGTCCATCCTACTGGATTTTTAAAAGGACATCACTGGACTGATCCCCTGGAAGATGAGTCGGCGACAAAAGAAAATACTCAATGGATGATGGCCAATCAAGCCAGCGCCTACAATGGTTGCTGTAGCATTTATGCGCCTCATTATCGCCAAGCATCCATTTATAGTTATTTTGGAAGTGATGCGCTCCGTGAGGAGGTTCATGCATTTGTTTATCAAGATGTAAAAAAATCATTCGAATTCTTTATTGAAAACTATAGTAATGGTAGGCCGTTTATTCTTGCCAGTCACAGCCAAGGAACACACCACTCCATAAGATTGCTAGTGGAAGAAATTGATGGATCAGACTTATACCCAAGGATGGTAGGGGCTTATATCATTGGGGGTGAAGTTTCTAAAGATTGGATGAATGGAATGAGTGATATTTCTATTTGTGATAGCTCAACACAATTAGGATGTCTTGTTCATTGGGACACAATTAATGTGACTCATCTGAATAAGGATATGCCTCGTTATAAAAATAACATTTGTGTTAATCCAATTACTTGGAAGAATGAAGGATCTTTATCCAATCTTTCTGATGCAAAGGGTGCTGTTTATGTTTCAGGTGAATTTGCATTAGATTTAACTGGTGATGATGGTCCTAAAGGAGAAACATTTGGTCCTCTAGAGTCTCCGCTTAAGCAGTATGTTCAAGCTCAGTGTAAGAATGGAATCCTTTTTGCATCTGATCAAACGGGCACTAGATTTCAGACATTTGGCGGCTCTGCAGGTAACTATCATGGCCTTGATTACGCACTTTTTTATATGGATATTAGGGAGAATGCCAAATTGAAAGTTCAGACCTACCTAGACAATATTTCTCAATAAGACAAAATTTATCTATGTCAGCATACTTATCTTTACTGGGCGCAATTATCTTTGAAGTTGCGGGAACTTTAATGCTTCCTCTCACAAGGGAGTTCTCTGAAAAGCTACCCACTATAATTATGAGCATTTGTTATTTTGCCTCATTTTATTTCTTAACTCTTGCTTTGAGGGCAATACCCCTTGCAATTGTTTATGCTTGCTGGAGCGGCCTAGGAGTTTTATCAATCGCAGTTTTGTCTTATTTTATTTATGGCCAGGGACTAAGCTGGCAAGCAATCCTGGGACTATTCTTAATAGTAAATGGGGTAATTCTTGTTAACATATATTCCACCCATTAATTAATTAAGCCCCAAGGAACAAATGACTGACCCAATTGCAACCCTAACTCAAGATAATGATATTTCGATAATCAAGCTCGACGATGGAAAAGCAAATGCTTTTTCATATGACATGCTAACCCAAGTTAACGAATTGCTTGCAAAGGTCCCAAGAGATTCAGGGGCACTTGTTATTACTGGGAGAGATGGCCTGTTTTCGGGTGGATTTGATTTAAAAACATTGGCAGCTGGCGACATGGAAAAGATTACAAAGATGGTCCAGCTAGGCTATCGCCTGCTTTTAGAGCTTTATTCTTTTGACAGACCCATCATTGCCGCAGTTTCTGGTCACTCAATCGCATTAGGCTTATTTGTAACATGCTCGGCTGATTATAGGATTGCCATTGATGGTAAATATATTTGTCAGGCAAATGAAGTTCGAAATAATATGGATATCCCGACACAAATTATGGAGATCCTAAAAGCAAGGGTTAATAAGAATTATTTTTACCCGGCTGTTTTTCATTCAGATGCTTATTCAGTTCAAGACTCAATTGAGGTTGGTTTTATTGATGAGGTAGTTCCTCAAACTGAATTTATGGATCGTGTGATGGAAAAAGCAAAAGAGCTGGCGACTCTGCCTCATCCGTTTTATGCAAATACTAAAAAATCTGCTCAAGATGATGTGAGGCAAAAGATCTCAGATGCCATAGAAAAATATGAAAATTTAGCAGGCCTCAAAAATTAGAACAAGATACCAAAACCATATAGACTACTCTCAATGAGCAAATACAAAATTTATATCCCTGAGCATTTGCGCGCATATAGACCCAGACCATTGAGATGGCTGGGTAAATTTTTAATGAAGGTTACAGGATGGAAAACTACCGGTCATCTTCCCAAAGACGAGCGTGTGGTACTGATAGCTGGACCACATACCTCAAATTGGGATTTTGTACTTGCCATGTCACTTATCTTGAGTCTCGATGTTCATATTCATTGGGTAGGCAAGCATTCTATTTTTAAAAAAGGCTTTCGCAGACTGCTAAGAAAGATGGGGGGCATCCCAGTAAATCGAGCTAACCCAGAAGCTCTAAAAAATGAAATTAAAAATGTTACTGATAGATACAAAGGCTTTATTATTGCTATAGCTCCAGAAGGAACTAGACAAAAGGTTGAAAGGTTAAAATCAGGATTTCTCCGGATTGCTAATGAAACTAATAGCAAAATCATGATGGCTGGCATTGATTTTTCA
>CABXNE010000023.1 GCA_902513515.1 uncultured SAR86 cluster bacterium | reverse complement strand
TCAAGCCATATAAGAACGCCAGACAATTTGTTTGGTGTCAGGAAGAACCTAGTAATCAAGGAGCATGGTTCAGTCATCGTCATAGATTGCAAATAGTTTTAGATAGAATTAATTCAGCCCAAATAGAATTAGTCAGTAGAAAGGCATCATCAGCGCCAGCAGTTGGCCTACAGAAATTACACATTCAACAACAAGAAGCTTTGGTCATTGAGGCTTTAACACCCTAGAGAAAGAATTATGTCAATAGAAATAAAATCCCCAACATTCCCAGAATCTGTTGCTGATGGAACCATTGCAAACTGGATCAAAAAAGAAGGTGAATCTGTTAAGCAGGATGAAGTTATTGCAGAAATTGAAACTGATAAAGTTGTCTTAGAGGTTGTTGCTCCATTTGATGGTGTTATCTCTAAAGTTTTGAAACCAGCAGGCGAGGTTGTTTTAAGCGCTGAATTAATAGCAGAGTTTGAAGAAGGAGGAGAGCCTGAGAGAGATCAAAAATCATCCACTGAGGATCTTCCTAAGCCTACTAAAGAAATAAAAACTGTTAATACTAATGAGAGTAAATCTAAGGTAAATGGGCCTGCAGTAAAAAAATTATTAAAAGAACACGATTTGGATGAGAGCAGCATTGATGGTTCAGGAAAAGGTGGAAGGATAACCAAAGCAGATGTAGTAAATCATCTTGATAAATCTTTAGAAGATGTAAAAGCAACAAAGATTAATAAAAATATTGATACTCCTGCTGCCGTTTCACTTTCTATAGCTTCAACAGATAGATTAGAAGAGAGGGTACCAATGTCTAGGTTACGCTCAACCATAGCCAATAGATTATTAAGCGTGAAGCAAGAAACAGCAATGCTGACAACATTTAATGAAGTTGATTTAAAGCCTATTAAAGATCTAAGAGTTAAATATGGTGAAGATTTCAATGCTGAACATGGTGTAAAGCTTGGTTTTATGGGTTTCTTTGTCCTAGCAGCAGTACAGGCTCTGAAAAAGTTTCCTGTTGTTAATGCATCTATCGATGGAAATGACATTGTTTATCATGGCTATCAGGATGTAGGCGTGGCAGTTTCTACTGAAAGAGGTCTAGTTGTTCCAGTAATTAGAGACGCAGATAATTTGCGATTAGCAGATGTTGAAAAATCAATCTTGGATTATTCAAATAAAGCTAAGAACGGAAAGCTTTCAATAGCAGAAATGCAAGGAGGTACATTTACTATTTCCAATGGAGGTGTTTTTGGATCATTGCTATCTACTCCTATTTTAAATGCTCCTCAGACTGCTATTTTAGGAATGCACACTATTCAAGATCGTCCAGTTGCAATAGATGGTGAAGTAGTAATTAGACCTATGATGTATTTAGCACTTAGTTATGATCATAGGTTGTTAGATGGAAAGGAGGCTGTGGCATTTCTAATAGCTATAAAAGATCAATTAGAATCGCCTGAAAAACTTCTTTTAAATTTATGAGGGATAAAAATGTATGACGTTATCGTAATTGGAAGTGGCCCTGCAGGTTATGTTGCTGCAATTAGAGCTTCGCAACTAGGACTGAAAACAGCCTGCATTGAAAAATCATTTGATGCTGAAGGAAACTCTCTGTTAGGTGGCACATGCTTAAATGTTGGATGCATTCCCTCAAAAGCGTTGCTGGATTCATCTCATAGATATTCAGATGCAATAAATCATTTTTCCAATCATGGTATAGAGGTAAGTAAACCAAAGTTAGATATCTCAAAGATGATGGACAGAAAAAATAAAATTGTTACTCAATTAACTGCAGGTGTTTCAGGACTTTTTAAAGCAAATAAAGTTATCCAAGTTATTGGCCATGCAAAAATAATTGATTCGAATCATGTAGAAGTTACCAACAACGACAGCTCAGAGACTCTTGAAACAAAAAATATTGTCATAGCTTCAGGCTCATCCCCAATCAATATCCCAGTAGCAGAGATTAATCATAAGGATATTGTTGATAGTACTGGAGCCCTAGAATTTGAAGCAGTTCCAAAGAAATTAGGAATTATTGGTGCTGGAGTCATTGGGCTAGAGCTTGGAAGTGTATGGTCAAGATTAGGCTCTGAAGTTACGGTGCTTGAAGCCATGGATGAATTTTTGCCAATGGCTGATAAAAGAATTGCTAAAGATGTATTAAAAGAATTTAACAAACAAGGATTAAATATCAATCTGGGATGCAAAGTTACATCTGCATCATCAAACAAAAAAGCTGTCACAGTGGCTTATGAAAATGATGGCAATCTCTCTGAGTTAAAGGTTGATAAGTTAATTGTTGCTGTTGGGAGAAAACCAAATACAGATAATCTGCTTGATAAAAATTGCGGTTTATCTATTGATGAAAATGGATTAATCCCAGTAAATGATTTTTGTGAAACTAATGTTCAAAATATTTGGGCAATCGGTGATGTTGTTAGAGGGCCAATGCTGGCTCATAAGGCTTCTGAGGAAGGCATCATGGTTGTTGAAAGAATTGCTGGCAAGCATGCTGAAATGGCTTATGATCTGGTTCCATCTGTTATATATACTCATCCGGAAGTTGCATGGGTTGGACAGACTGAAGAAGATCTCACAGAAGCAGATATAGAATTTAAAACCGGATCTTTTCCCTTTGCTGCAAGTGGCAGAGCATTGGCTTCTGGAGAAAGCACGGGCTTTATTAAAGTTATAGCTGATAAAAAATCAGATACAATACTTGGCGTTCATGCATTTGGGCCATCAGCTGCAGATATTGTCCAGCAAGGAGTTGTTGCTATGGAGTTTGGAGCTAGTGCGGAAGATCTTGGGTTAACTATTTTCAGTCATCCAACAGTATCTGAAGCACTGCATGAAGCAGCAATGGCAGTAAATGGACAAGCAATACATATAGGAAACAGGAAAAAATGAATCTTCATGAGTATCAAGGAAAAGAGCTTTTTGCAAAGTTTGGTTTGCCGGTTTCTAAAAATAAGGTTATTACCACTGCAGATGATGCTGTAAATGCATGTAGAGATATAGGCGGCAAAAAATGGGTTGTTAAGGCACAGGTACATGCTGGTGGAAGGGGTAAAGCAGGAGGCGTCAAGCTCGTGAGCACGCCTGAAGAAGCAGTAGAATTTGCCAATCATTGGCTTGGTAAAAGGCTTATTACATATCAAACAGATTCTAATGGCCAGCTTGTAAATTCAATTTTAGTTGAAGAGTGCACGGATATTGCTAAAGAGCTTTATCTGAGTGCTGTTGTAGATAGAGGGACGCAAAGAATAGTTTTTATAGGCTCAAGTGAGGGCGGAGTTAATATTGAAGAGGTTGCTGAAAATACACCGGAAAAAATTATCTATGAACCCATTGACCCCTTAACAGGACCTATGGGTTTTCAATCAAGAAAAATATCAAAAGTTCTGGGCCTAGATAAAGAGCAATCAAAACAATTTTCAAAAATGCTTCCACAGTTAACTGATTTATTTACTGCTCATGATCTTAGTTTGCTTGAGATTAACCCATTGGTGATCACCCAGGGCGGGAAACTTCATTGCTTGGATGCAAAAATTAACATTGATTCAAATGCAGTGTACCGACAGCCAGAAATTCAGGCTATGCATGATCCTTCCCAGGAAGATCCTCGTGAATCAGAGGCAGCAATGAGTGATCTGAGTTATGTTTCTCTAGATGGAAATATTGGTTGCATGGTAAATGGTGCTGGATTAGCAATGGGAACTATGGATACCATTAAATATTTTGGCGGGTCTCCAGCTAATTTTCTTGATGTTGGCGGCACAGCTACTCAAGAAAGAGTTTCAAAGGCCTTTAAATTGATATTAGCTGACCCGGAAGTGAAGGTAGTACTAGTAAATATTTTTGGTGGAATTGTTAGATGTGATCTGATTGCTGAGGGTATCCTTGCTGCAATTGAAGAGGTCGGAGTTTCTATTCCAGTAGTTGTAAGGCTTGAGGGGAATAATGCTGATATTGGAAGTAATACTCTTGCTGAATCTAGTGCTGAAATCGTTAGTTTAAATAATCTTGAAGATGCAGCTAAAAAAGCAGTGGAGTTAAGTAAATGAGTATTTTGGTAGGTAAGAATACACGTCTTTTGGTCCAGGGTTTTACAGGCTCTCAAGCCACATTACATTCAGAGCAGTCAATTGAATACGGAACAAATATTGTAGGAGGAGTTACTCCTGGTAAGGGAGGGCAAACGCATTTAGATGTTCCTGTTTTTAATTCAGTTCACGAGGCTGTTGAATCTGTTCAACCTAATGCTTCAATTATTTTTGTTCCAGCACAATTTTGCAAAGACTCCATTTTAGAAGCTGCTGATGCCGGAATTAAATTAATAATATGCATTACTGAAGGAGTGCCAACCTTGGATATGCTTATTGTAAAAAAGAGAATTGATGAGTTAGGGATTACTTTAATAGGTCCTAATTGCCCAGGAATAATAACTCCCGGTGAGGCAAAGTTAGGAATAATGCCAGGTAGTATTCATTTGCAGGGTTCGGTGGGCATTATTTCTAGATCTGGTACTTTAACTTATGAAGCTGTGAAACAAACCACCGATCTTGGCCTTGGTCAAAGTACATGCGTCGGTATTGGAGGAGATCCAATTCCTGGAACTTCTTTTATTGATGTCCTGAAAATGATGGAAGCAGATGACCAAACTAAAGCCATAGTTATGGTTGGTGAAATTGGAGGAACAGCTGAGGAGGAAGCAGCGGATTATATTAGAGAAAATGTTTCTAAGCCTGTGATTTCATATATTGCAGGACAAACAGCACCAGCAGGAAAGAGAATGGGGCATGCAGGGGCAATTATTGCTGGTGGTAAAGGGACAGCTGCCGACAAAATAAAGAAGCTTAAAGAGTGTGGTGTTCATATAGCGGAGAACTTACTTCAAATCGGTGTTAAGACTAAGGAAGTTCTGGGCTAGTTCTGGCTATAAATTTATTAGCAATATAATTCAGTCTTGGAATAATTAAGCATGCAAATGCCGTTAGTCCAGTAATCATCCCTATCCAAATCCCAGCTGGACCAAGAGAATTGCTCGATATGCCATGGTAAGTTAGAAAATATCCGCCAGGCAAGGCAATAAACCAGTAGGTTAAAATTAGCATTAGCATTGGAGCAAATGTATCTTTGTAACCCCTTAGGCTGCCTAATGCACCCATTTGCATTCCATCGGGAATTTGAAAGATTGCTGCAAAGAGTAAAAGATTTATTGCAATAGCTATAACCGCCAAATCAGAAGTGTAAAGTGAAACAAGTGCTTCTCTAAAGCCGAGGATGATTATGGTATTAGCTATAGCTCCAGCTAAACATATCAAAACAGATACATAAGAAGCATATTTGGCTTGAATAAGATCTTTTTCTCCAACTAGGTTGCCGATTCTTGTTGCTGCAGCTAGACCAAAAGATAAAGGCAGAATAAAAAAAACACTTGCTATATTTATTGCAACTGTATGAGCGCTAATAACTGTTGCGCCAAGCGATCCTAGGATTAATGCTGCACCTGAAAACATGCTTAATTCTACAAATACTCCAAATCCAATAGGCATACCTAATTTTAAAGCTTCTTTAGTAGTATCGGAATTAGGACCAGAAAATTTTGAGAATAATTGTGTTGGTCCATATTCTTTTTTCTTCATAATCACCAGTATCAATACAAACAAACCAATAACTATATTGATTGATGTAGCAATCCCACATCCCACACCACCCATAGGAGGTATTCCAAAATATCCATATACAAAAATGATATCAAGAGGGATATTTAATAACATGCCAATAAATGCAACCCAAAAAACTGGAAGTGTGAGACCCATACCCTCGCTATAACAACGAAGACAAGTAAATAGCATGTTAGCAATAAAACCAAATGACATTGCTTTTAAATATCCATCTGAGATTTGGGCAATGTTTTCTTCAATATCAAAGAAAGGAATAAAAATACTTAGATTTCTATAAAGAATAAAACCGATGAAGCCGAGGACTAAACTAACCCATAGAATTTCTCTTACCTTTTGTCCAATTTCTTCATATTTCTTAGCTCCAAATAGCTGTGCAACTATTGGGGTTACTGCGAATAAACAACCACCTAGTAGAAAATAAAAAGGCATGGAAAGAGCATTTCCTATGGCCAAACCGGATAAATCAAGCGCACTAGCTTGACCTGCAACAATAGTATCTGTTACTCCCATCCCCATATATGAGATTTGAGATCCATAAATTGGAATTCCAATTTTAAGTAATTGCTTTAATTCTTTTATTAAGTTTTTCAAAAAAATAAGCCCAGAAATTTCTCGGTACTTTATCATACAAGGACTGAATTAAAATTGGAGAGAGGAAATTAGAAAAGATAGTCGCCCATACTGGCTTAAAAAAATAAGTTCAAAGTTGACCATTAAATATGTCAACAGATTTATTCGTCCTCAATTTAAAAATCTGGGAAGGGCCCCTGTATTTTTTAAGCCAAAATTTATAAAGCTATTTGGTTCTAATATTTCCGTTGGAGATTTTCCAACTTTTATATCCGCACCAGATGATTATATCCAAATAACTAGTTGGGATGCTGGAGAGTGGAATGGGAAGGTAGATATAGGAAATTATGTCTTAATTTCTCCAGGAGTAAGAATTATGGCTGCTGAGAGTGTTTCTATTGGAGATTCATGTATGTTTGGGCACGGAGCTTGTATCACTGATGCTGATTGGCATGGAATTTATGATCGAACAAAGGTTGTAGGTGATCCCAAGCCTGTCAAATTAGAAGAAAATGTTTGGGTGGGTGAAGACGCAATGATTTGTAAGGGAGTGACAATTGGTGCAAACAGCATTATTGGAGCTAGATCAGTAGTAACGAAAGATGTCCCTAAAAATACAATTTATGCGGGTAATCCAGCAACTTTCATAAGGAATTTAGAGAAAGAAAAATTTATTACACGTAAAGATTTCTTCAAGGACCCTATTAAATTAGCTCATGACTTTGATTTGCTTGATCGTTATTCTCTTGGCAACAATACTCTTTTGGGATGGATCAAAAGCATTTTCTGGAGAGATAAGACGCATTGATAAAGATCGCTGCAGATTCACAAATCTTAAATATTGAGCAGAAATTATCTGAGTTTTTTGCTGATGAGTATTCACTGAAGTATTTTGAATCTGATCAGTTGACCTCAACCGATTTACAAGATGTAGATGCATTGCTTGTCAGATCAACTGTTAGGGTAAACAAAGAGTTATGCGCAGATTCTCAAATTCAGTTTGTTGGTTCAACAACCGCTGGAATAAATCATCTAGATACTAAATACTTAGACTCCCAAAATATTTCATGGTCTCATGCTCCGGGTTGCAATGCATGCAGCGTGACTCATTATGTTATGGCTGTTTTAGGTATGCTAATTGAAGATGGTCTTTTTAATATTCGCCAAAGCGTTGGAATTATCGGTTATGGCAACATAGGTAAAAAACTCTACCAATTACTTTCAGCCTTAAATATTCAGGTTTATGCTTACGATCCTTTTTTAAATGATGCTCACTTAGTTACTATGGACAAAGTATTGGCATGCGATCTTGTAACGATTCATGTTCCATATTCTTTAGAGGGGCCACATCCAACAAGCAATCTTATTAATCAATCACACAAGAATCTTTTAGAAGATAAAACCCTGATCAATACATCTAGGGGAGGGATTGTTTCCGAGGATTTAGTAATCGAGCTTGATGATTTAATTTATGTTGCAGACGTTTGGCTAGATGAGCCAACCCCATCAATCCCAATCATTCAAAAAGCCTTTATCTCAACACCTCATATCGCCGGCTATAGCATTGAAGGCAAGTCAAATGGGGCCTCTACAGTCGCTATAGAATGCGCAAGAGCTTTTAATTGTTATGAAGAGAATAACTTAAGCGCGAATAACTTAATTAAGTGGCCTCATGGATTGGGAAATATTGTGCGTGATATCCATGCTTATGGTTTTCCTATATCTATATTCAAAAGTGAGTTAAATTTAAGAAGTATTTCTAATATTTTAAAAAATACTCCCCAACACGAGTTGGCTAAAGAATTTAATAATTCAAGAGCTAATCATCCTTCCAGAAATGATTTCAATAAGTATTCTTTTGAAGGGATAATTGATTTAGATGAATTAATAAACTTAGAATTTTTTAATACTATTAAAAATACTTAATATTAAATTAGATAGTATTTTAGATAAATGGTACTAGGGGGATATTGCAAATAGTAATTAATACTAAAACAGAGAACATACTAAATAATTTAAAGAGTTTAATTTTTTTCATAAAGAAATTATTGCACTTTTATGACGAACAAGAAATCTCTAAATCTTTTGCCCAAGCTGGAGATTTATTTGCAAAATTTTGATATTTTTCAAGCTCTTCAAAGGGACTAGTTATTACTGTTATTAAAGTTTCTAGTTTGGAATAGTCAGAGCTCTCTGCAGCATCAATTGCCTCTTGAGCCATGTAGTTTCTAAGAATAAATTTTGGATTAATTTGATTCATGAGAGTCAATTTTTCTGATATAGGTAAAGATTCTTTAGCATGTCTTTCTTGAAAAGAGACGATCCAGCTCTGTGCAATTTCCGAATCTAACTCAGGAGTTTTTTGAGCATTTAGAGCTTGAGTAAGATTTCTAAATGTATTTGTGTAATCTAGCTTTTCAGATTCCATAATATCTAACAAACCTTGAATTAAAGCAGCATCTTCAGATTTTTCTTGGCCTAAACCCAATTTTTTCCTAAAGAGTTCCGCTGAAGTGTTTTGAAATATTACCTCATAGGTCTGTAATATTTCATCCTGGCTCTCCTCTGGGATAAGCGAGGACAGGGCATGCCCAAGAGCAGAACAATTCCACAGCCCAATATATGGTTGATTTTTAAATGCATACCTACCTTGATGATCTGAATGATTGCATACATAGGGTGGCAAATAGTCTTCCATGAAACCATAGGGGCCATAATCAAATGTCTCCCCTAAAATACTCATATTGTCAGTATTCATTACACCATGACTAAAGCCATAGGCCTGCCACTTTGCAATCAAGCATGCCGTTTGTTTAACCACTACTCTAAAGAAATCTTCATATGCATTTTTAGTTTTTGAGAAATAAGCAGGGTATTGATTAATGCAAAAGTCAGCCAATGCTTTTACATGCTCTGGCTTATTGTTATAGTGAAAATATTCAAAATTACCAAATCTAATGTGAGTTTTAGCTGTTCTTACAAGCATTGCCGCTGTCTCACTTTTTTCTCTAATAACTATTTCATCACTTCCAATAATCATTAGAGCTCTTGAGCTTGGAATCGACAAAGCATGCATCGCCTCTCCACATAAGTACTCTCTAATTACAGATCTTAAAACAGCTCGACCATCTCCAAATCTAGAGTAGGGTGTTTTACCTGCGCCTTTGAGATGAATATCTATTAAATCTTTTTGAGAACTAATCTGTCCAAGTAATAATCCTCTGCCGTCTCCTAATTGCTCTACATATTGACCAAATTGATGACCCGCATAAACCATAGATAGAGGCTTCAGAGTTTCAATAGTTAGGGAGCCATTAAATATCTCTAATAGTTCTTGCTTCTGAATATTTTTAATGCCTAGATCTTTTTTGAGTTGCGCATTTTCAATTACAACTGAAGGATTCTCAAAGCCCTGCCAATTTTGTAGGTTATAAAATTCTTGTGGAAGTTCAGTATACGCGTGAGGTTTAATTTGGGTCATTTATCCCTTTGCAATTTGAATTAAATTGCTCACATATGCATCTTTTGAATGGTCGGTGCCTAGATGTTCAACTTCATTCCACATCGCAGCACTACATATAGGACTAAGATTTTTTTTCAAACTATTAGCTACTTCTTCTCCGCTACCGCAGAATCCTAAAGTTTCAACCATATCATCTGTGACCAAAGCAAACATTTCTTCCCATTTTCCTTCAATAGATAATTTGTGAAGAGCTTCATTTATGTCTCCCCAACCATGAAAGTCAAGAGCAGGTCTATAGGTCCTAGTTGAAGCATAAAAACTAATTCTTGCAGCAACATTTCTTTTGGCCGTTTTAAGATCTTCCTCTGTTTCACCAGTAGCAATGAATCCACCCCAAAGCAATTCACAGTCCTTTGGATCTCTATTAGATTTTTTTGCTCCCTCAGCTACAGCTGGCAAAATAATGTCATTGATGTATTTTGGTGAGCACATAGGATGGAGCAATAATCCATCAGCTACCTCACCAGCAATTCTTGCCATGCCTGGGCCAAGTCCTGAAACATATATTGGAGGAGCATCACAATCCATAGGAGGAGGGGTGAACATGGGCGTCATAAGGGTATGAGTATAGTGTTCTCCTTGAAAATCTAGCTTTTCGCCAGTTTTCCACGTATTCCAGATAGCTTTTACAGCAAGAATATATTCGCGCATTCTGGGTGCAGGAGGAGACCAAGGCACGCTGAATCTTCTTTCATTATGCCCTTTTACCTGAGTCCCTAAGCCAAGTTGGAATCGTCCCTCACCAAAGGATTGCAAGTCCCAACCCATGTTTGCAACAGTCATTGGACTTCTTGGAAAAGCTATTGCTAGCCCGGTTCTCACAATCATTTTCTTAGAATGTTCTAATCCTAGCAGAACAGGAAGGAAAGGTTCATTGTTCAATTCTCCGGAAACGAGCGCATCATATCCAAGAGACTCAGCATGCTTGATTATCTCAACAGTATTCTTAGAAAGACCCGGAATGTAAGTTTCAATTCTCATGTTTATTTTATATTTAGTTGTGAGTTAGCAAATTTTTGTGCCCATTGATAATTAGGCTTACCAGATGGAGCTCTTTCAATTAAGTCTGAAAAAACTATTTCTTTTGGCATTTTGTAGCTCGCGATATATTTTGAAGCGCTTTCTTTTAAATCTTGAATAGATAGATCAATTTTTTTTCTTCTTTGAATCACAGCTACTACTTTTTGTCCCCATGTTTCGTCCTTAACGCCAACAACAAGACAATCAAAGATATTTGGATGAGCTTTTAGAGCCATCTCTACTTCCTCTGGGAATATTTTCTCTCCACCAGAATTAATTGAAACACTCCCTCTGCCCAGAAGAGTCATCTGACCATCTTCTTCATATTTAGCCATATCTCCAGGTATTGAATACCTTTCACCATTAACTTCAATAAAAGTTTTTTCAGATTTTTCTTTATCTTTGTAATACGCAACGGGTACATGACCCTTTCTAGCTAAATACCCAATTGTTTTTGTATCACTAGGTTGAATTATTTCCAGAGTTTCAAGGTTTAAAATTTCACTAAAATTAGGCTTTGTAAATTTTGGCCCACCACCGGAGTCTTTTAATTTTCCATCTTTTGTATGAATATTTACACCCGTTGCTCCAGTTTCAGAGGATCCAACAGCATCTATTAAAAAAAGATTAGGAAGATATTCCAGGATAGTGTCTTTGATAGAAGCGCTGAAAACAGATGCGGTGCTTGCTAGAACAAACAATGATGATAGATCTAGACCTTTTGCTAGTGCAGAGGGGAGTGCGTCGCAAAGCGGTCTTCCCATAGCATCACCTGTGATAGTTAAATTCATTACTTTTTCTTTAGCAATAATCTCCCAAATATAATCTGCATCAAATGAAATTTGATCATTAATAATAAATTTCCAACCTGAAAAGAAGGCATTAAATGATTGCCATTGAGCAGCGCCATGCATTAATGGAGCTAATGCAAGAGCAGTTGTTTGATCTTGCAAGCATTTATCTGCAAAGGCTTCGGGTGTAGGATATTTTTCTCCCGTTACAGCATCTATACCTCCTCCAAGCGTCATTAAGACATCTTCCATGCGCCAAACCACTCCCTTTGGCATTCCAGTGGTGCCACCTGTATAAAGTATATATTTGTCATTACCCGATCTTTCAACATTTAATCTTGAATCGTCTTCATTAGAGATCATAGCTTCAAAATCATAACTTCCTTCAATTAGGTCATCAGCCTCAGAATTATCATTTATACAAATAAAATCTTTTAATAAAGGAAGATCATTTTTAATATTATTGAGCTTTGCTCCAAATTGTTTGTGATAAAAAACAGCTTCCATATCGGCGTTATCAATTAGATACTTGAGCTCCTCTTCGACATATCTATAGTTAATATTTATAGGAATAGCGCATAATTTGTATGCTCCAAGCATGACCTCTAGCCACTCTATGCAATTAAAAGCATAAATTCCTATGTGACTGCCTTTTTTTATGCCAAGTTTTTTTAAGGCATTTGCTGCTTTATTAGTTCTTGCATCTAACTCTTCATAAGTTAAACGAGTAGATCCAAGAACAACTGCTTCTCTATCAGGAATCCGATCTACGACTCCTTCAAATATATCAGCAGCATTAAACTCCATTAGACGTTAGCGGAATGATTTTCCCAATACGGATCTCTCAACCTTCTTTTGTATAACTTGCCATTCTCATCTCTAGGAAGTTTTTCAATAAAATCTATGCTTCTCGGTAGTTTCATTTTTGCAAGATTTTCCTGAGCAAATTTCATTAATTCAGCAAGCAATTTATCAGAAGAATTGTGATTTTGATTAAGCTCTATAACTGCTTTGACTTCTTCTCCCCATTCTTCATTAGGGATTCCAAATACAGCAACATCAGCAACAGCAGGGTGCATGAGAAATGCACTTTCAATTTCTGCCGGGTATATGTTTGCTCCGCCAGAAATAATCATATCTATTTTTCTGTCACATAAAAATAAATACCCTTCATCATTTAAATACCCTATATCACCAACAGTAAAATAAACCTGATCATCAATAACCAGTCTCTCTTTTTTTGTTTTTGCTTGATCACCCTTGTACTCAAACTTTGTTGCTTCGCCAAGTTTCATAAAGACTGTACCTTGATTACCTGGCAAGGCTTCAGTTCCATCGTCGTTAATGATTTTTATTTCGGCGCCTGGCCATGCTTTACCAACCGTTCCAGGAAATTTTGACCATGAACTCGCATCGACAACCGTTCCACCTCCCTCTGTGGCAGCATAATATTCCCATATGGAATTTCCCCACCATTCAATCATTGCTTGCTTGGTATGAATTGGGCAGGGAGCTGCTGCATGAATCATAGCTCTGGTAGATGAACAGTCATATTTTTCTCTTATCTCCTTAGGAAGCTGTAACAACCTATGAAATTGAGTTGGAACCATATGACTTGTAGTAACTTTATATTTATCAATAAGGTACAGCATCTGCTCAGCATCAAATTTTTCCATCAAAACAACAGAATGCCCATAATGTAATGCCGCTGAGGAGTGAACTAATACAGCAGTGTGATAGAGGGGTGATCCAACGATGTGAACATTATTTTCTTGCGGCTGAATTTCAAAGAAGCTGAGAATCATAGCAAACATACTTAAAATATCATCCGGATCACCAGGAACGAGAGCGCGCTTTACACCTTTTGGTTTTCCTGTTGTGCCAGAAGTATAGTTCATGACTTGACCAGCAGTTCTTTCTTCTGGGTTAGTGGTTGGCTGAGAATTTGTAAAATCCTCTAAATGCGTAAAGCCACTCATTTGAGTTGTGCTAATACATCCTTGCTCTGGAAAATTAATAGCTGAAACAGCTTTTTGGCAGGCTTCTTCCATAGCAGGCACTTCTCCAGAGGCAATAAATGCTTTCGCTCCAGAGTCTTCAAGAATATATGCTATTTCTGGTCCAGCCAGATGCCAATTAATAGGCACCATATAAAAACCAGATTGCGCGCAAGCAAGGTAAGCTATGTAGTACTCAACTGAGTTGGGTAAAACTGTTGCCACCACATCACCGCTCTTAACTCCAAACTCTTTCAAGGCATGAGTTAATTGATTAGTTTTTGCAAGTAAATCACCTCTTGTCCAAATTTTTTCAGATGGTTCAACGATGGCAATTTCATCTGGATTTGAATTTGCAAATCTATAAAAACCTAATTCACTCATTTGTATCTCTTTTTATATTTTTTGATTAATTAATTCTAACTTTGGTAATCCATTAATGTAACCTAATAATATAAATTTCTGTGTAATAATAATTCCCAAATGGACTACCTGTTAAGCAATTTTAATCAAGAAACCCTTTGGTTGTTGGTGGTTTTATATGATCTGTCATTGGCTATTTTTCTGTATAGATTTTTTGGTAAGTATGGATTGTATTGTGCGGTGATCCTTGGAATAGTCCTTGGCAATCTCCAAGGCGGAAAAGTTAGTGAATTAACCCTATTTGGAATGCAGTTCAATGTCAGCATGGGGGCAATCTTATACTCGGGAATTTATTTTGCTACCGATCTTTTAAATGAAAAGTTTGGAAAAGATGAAGCTAATAGAGCAGTGATGCTTGGATTTGTTGCAAATATAGCAGTAATGCTGACCTTGGTGCTTAGCACTAAGTTTTTGCCTTCTGACTTAACTGGATCGGCGGCCGAGGTCCATGAAGCTATTTCCGTTCTTGCATACTATTCGCCTATTTTTATTATTGGTTCCTTGACGGCCTACCTTGTCAGCCAAAGATTCGATGTTTGGTTTTTTCATTATTTAAAAAACTTAACAAATGGCAAAAAACTATGGCTTAGGAACAACCTCTCAACCATGGCATCACAATTAATAGATACTCTGATATATCAATTTACTTGGGTACTTGCCACTGATTTAACATTTCTACAGGCTTTTGGTATCTCCGTTGCCAAGTATGTGATTAAGGTTTTAATTGCTCTTATAGATACTATTTTTATTTATTGGGTTAGGAATTGGGAGATTAAATCTTAGCCTTTAAAAGGTCGCTATAGATTATACTAATCAAAAATAATGTTATTTAAATAAATGTTTAAAAAATCAAAAGAAGATCTAAGAAAAGACCTCTCGCCTGAGTCATATTACGTTACTCAAGAAAGTGGAACTGAACGACCATTTACAGGTCAGTACTGGGATCACATTGAAGATGGTGTATACGCATGTATCTGTTGCGGTGAAAAGTTATTTAAATCTGAAACAAAATTTGATGCCAGTTGTGGCTGGCCTAGTTTTTATGAAGCTGCCGATAATAATAAAATTAATGAATTAGAGGATCATTCTCTTTCAAGGGTTAGAACTGAGATTCGATGCTCTAGCTGTGATGCTCATCTTGGCCATGTTTTTACAGATGGCCCTCAACCTACAGGTTTGAGGTATTGTGTTAATTCAGCCGCTTTAGACTTTGAAAAAAACACATCTTCAAATTAAGTGACCAATAAAACCGCTGCTCAATTAAATTTTTTCTCATCTATTAAAGTGGGTGGCTGGACTTTTCTTTCAAGAGTTGCTGGCCTTATAAGAGATATTTTTACAACCAATCTTCTCGGTGCAAGTATTTTCCATGATATTTTTGTTGTTGTATTAAAAATCCCAAATGTTTTTAGAAAGTTTTTTGCTGAAGGAGCATTTAGCCAAGCATTTATACCTATATATTCTGAGTATTTAGGCCACAAAGAAGAGAAGGGTAGCCAAGATTTTTTAAATGCTCTATTTGGAATTTTGCTGACAGCGCTCTTTATTTTTACAGCCTTAGCTTTATTATTTGCACCGATATTTATCCTTATTTTTGCTCCAGGTTTTTATTTTGATTCACAAAAACAAGAGTTGGCAGTAAATCTTTTAAGAATAATGTTTCCATATCTTGCATTGATTTCTCTTGTTGCATTTGCAGCTGGTATTCAGAACTCTCATAATAAATTTTCCATCCCGGCGGCAACACCTCTAATTTTTAATTTGAGCTTAATTGGTTCAGCATGGCTGGTTGCTCCAAAAATAGAAATACCGGTTATGGCTCTAGCTTGGGGAGTTCTTCTGGCTGGGTTTCTTCAATTGCTTTTTCAGATTGCACCTTTAGCAATTATCAAAAAAATTCCTGTACCAAAAATTGATTTTCAGAACCCTGGAGTCAAAAAATTTTTTATTCTTATTCTTCCAGCTATTGTTGCCGGCGGCATAGCTCAAATTAATCTTTTAATTGATACTATTTTTGCGTCATTGTTAATTACTGGAAGTCCAACTTGGCTATATGTATCAGATAGATTAATACAATTTCCAATGGGAATTTTTGCTATTGCTATTGGAACAGTTCTCTTGCCTAGCCTATCAAAGGCTTATGCTCAAAACGAAACACAGGCTTTTACTTCCCAGCTAGAGCATGCATTTAAATTAATCTTTTTTCTAGCAATTCCTTCATTAATTGGATTAGTTTTATTTGCATCGCCTTTACTTGCTACTATTTTTCAAAGAGGTGCCTTTTTGTGGGTTGATGTAGAACAAGCTAGTTTAAGTCTGATAGGTTTCGCCTTAGGATTGCCATTTTTCATGGCCATGAAAGTGTTGGTTCCAGCATTTTTTTCTAGGCAAAATACGAAAACCCCTATGTTGATAGCTTTTTTAAGTTTATTGATTAATATCACTCTTAACTATCTATTGGCATTTTATTTTGAATTAGGTCACCTAGGTTTAGCAATTGCTAGTTCCATTTCTGCAATAGTCAGTGTAATTATTTTAAGTTTATTGCTGAAAAGAGATGGTTTGATTTCATTTAATGGAATTTATAGCGCCTTCTCTTTTAAAGTATTGATAGCTAGCATTGCCTTGATATCATTTTTATCAATTTTTAATCAATATTTTGATTTTGAATTATTTTCACAAATTCAAAGGTTGCTGTATCTCACTGCTGCTGTCATTGGCTCGATAATAATTTATTTTGGAGTCAGTTTTTTACTGGGTGTCAGGTCAACTGATTTTAGATAATGTACTTAATTAGAGGGATAGGCAATATAGAAACTTTTAACAAGAAGTTTCCAAATCAGTCAATGAGCGGAACTATTGGAAATTTTGATGGGTTGCATCTAGGGCATCAAGCAATCCTTAATCAGGTAAAAGATAAAGCTAAAGAAAGCTCAAGCGCATCCTTAGTTTTTTTTACAGAGCCGCATGCTTCTGAGTATTTTGCTGCCAAAGACTTGAACTCTAGGCCACCGCCAAGGATCTGTCCTTGGAGAGAGAAAGTAAAGCAGCTGAAAAACTTTGGAATTGAATTTGCTTTCTTTCTTCAGTTTAATAAATCTTTGAAAACAATGACCCCGCATAGTTTTCTTGATGAAGTTTTAGCCCAACTAAACTTAAAGCATTTAATCATTGGTGATGATTTTAGATTTGGAGCTCAGCGAGCAGGTGATTTTCAGCTGTTAAAAAATTGGGGTAAGAACAATGGAACAGATGTAATTGCTAACAAAACGGTATCTAGAGATGGGTTAAGAGTAAGTTCTACTAGAATAAGAGCGGCTTTGTTGCAGAGTAATTTTGGGTTGGCAAAAGAATTGCTTGGTAGACCGTACACATTTTCAGGAAAGGTGGTCTATGGTCAACAGTTAGGCAGAACCATAGGTGTGCCTACAGCAAATCTTTGGATACCAAAGCAAAGACTTCCAATAGCTGGGGTTTATGCGGTCAAGTGCCTATTAGCAGGAGAATTATTTAATGGAATTGCAAATATGGGCATCAGACCAACAGTAGATGGTTCTAAACCTGTTCTTGAAGTCCATATATTTAATTTCAATGACTCTATATATGGACAAAGATTGACTATAGAATTCAAAAATAAACTTCGTGATGAGAAGAAATTTGATAATATTGACTTATTAAAAGAACAAATTCTTCAAGATATATCTCAAGCTAAAAAAATACTGGAATAATTCTCTATGAGTAAAGAATATCGGGATACTTTAAATCTCCCTCAAACCGATCTATCGATGAAAGCTGGTTTGCCTAGAAAAGAGCCGGAGATACTTGAGTTTTGGAACTCTATTAACCTCTACCAAAAAATTAGAGAACAGAATGCTGAAAAAGAAAAGTTTATTCTCCATGATGGACCTCCCTATGCTAATGGGGACATCCATTTAGGCCATGCAGTTAATAAAACACTCAAGGACATTACAATTAAATTTCAAAGCCTTCTTGGAAAAGATGCACCATATGTTCCTGGTTGGGATTGTCATGGCTTGCCTATTGAATTAAATGTTGAAAAGAAGCATGGAAAGGGAAGCGATCTTGTCAGAGATAAAAATTTATTTATCAAAGCTTGTCGAGAGTATGCTCAGTCTCAGGTTGATAAGCAAAGAAATGATTTTATTAGATTGGGAGTATTGGGTGATTGGGAAAACCCATATCTATCATTAAATAAAAGTTTTGAAGCTGATACTGTTCGCGCATTAGGAAGAATTATTGCTAATGGGCATCTTGAACAAGGGGAGAAACCTGTTCATTTTTGTATGGATTGTAGATCAGCTTTAGCAGAGGCTGAAGTAGAGTATATGGATAAAAAATCTGATTCGATTGATGTGAAATTCAAAGTTCTACCTCAATTCATTGACTCACTATGCTCATCATTTCAAGTTGATAAAACTGAAGAAGTCTACTTTGTAATTTGGACAACGACCCCGTGGACCATACCTTCAAATGTGGCTGTGTGTATAAATAAAGATATTGAATATGTTTTTGTCAAAGGTGCAAGTGAGCATTTTATTATTGCAAAAGGTCTATTAGATGCATGCTCTGAAAGATGGGATTTAAAGCTTGAGATCCTTGGGTCTGTCTTAGGAAAAGAAATTGCAGATATCGCATTGGCACATCCTTTATACAAAAGAGAATCAAAGCTTCTGCACGGAGAGCATGTTACCACTGAGAATGGTACGGGTTGCGTGCATACTGCTCCAGCTCATGGGCTCGATGATTATTTTATCTGTATAGATCATGGTCTTGAATCTGTAAAGGCTCTAGATAATCGAGGGCTTTTTAAAGAAGAATATGGCCCTTTAGGTGGATTAAGTACCAAGAAGGGAGATCCAGTAGTCATTGAGTTGTTACAGGGCAATAAAGCATTACTTGCTCATAATCAATATGATCATTCTTATCCTCATTGTTGGAGGCATAAGTCACCAGTCATTTTCATGTCAACGCCACAATGGTTTATTTCCATGGAGAAATCTGGTCTTAGTGATGGAGCAGTGAATGCAGTAAAAGATGTTAATTGGGAGCCAAGCTGGGGAGAAGAACGAATTCTTTCAATGCTTGAAGATCGTCCTGATTGGTGTATTTCA
>CABXNE010000022.1 GCA_902513515.1 uncultured SAR86 cluster bacterium | reverse complement strand
AAGCAAATTATAAATGGGCTAAAGCTTTTGCAGAAGAGCAATTAATATAAACTACACTCTAAATCCAATTACAAACAATGAAAAGATTCAAAGGTAAAGTTGCTATAGTTACAGGGGCTGGATCAGGAATTGGGAGATCTACAGCCTTAAGAATGGATGCTGAAGGGGCAATTCTTATTATTGTAGATATTAATGAGGATGAGCTTACCAAAACCAAATCCATGCTGACAAATGCAGAATCAACTTCTAAAGTATTGGATATTTCTTCACCAGTTGATATTAATAAATTTTTTAAAGATATAAGTAAATTAGACGCTCTAATAAATGTTGCCGGTATTTTAAGGTTCGATAACTCTCATGAGGTTCAAATAGATGATTGGAATAAAATTCTTGATGTAAATCTTACCGGAACATTTTTTATGTGTAGCTATGCTCTTCCATTACTTCTTAAAAGTAAGGGAGCAATAGTTAATGTTTCATCAAGCGCTGCTCTTGGATCTCATGCTTGGACTGCAGCCTACAGCGCATCAAAAGGAGGAATTAGCGCCTTTTCTAAGACTCTAGCAGTTGAATATGGAATGAAGGGCTTAAATGTTAATTGTGTTTGCCCTGCTTCAATTGAAACCCCTATGTCAACCAACCCCAACATGCCAAAAGATATTGATACTAGGCTTTTAAAAAAAATAATGCCTCTTGATGGAGTTAATAGATCTCCCGATGACATTGCTAGCACCATTGCTTTTTTAGCTTCTGAGGATGCCATACATATTAATGGAATTGATTTGAGGGTAGATGGAGGCCTACTTACATAAAAATGAAATTCTTATTGTTCCTAGTTTTAGCTTGTGCATTAAATATAGAAGCTGCAATTTTTAATTCAAAGGCAATTGTTCATCCTGAGGTTGGTAAAAATGGCATGGTTGTTTCGCAGCATTACCTTGCTACAAATGCTGGTCATTCCATCCTTGCAGAAGGTGGTAATGCCTATGATGCATCTATAGCAGTTGCATTTGCTTTGGCTGTGGTCTTACCAAGAGCAGGTAATATTGGCGGCGGTGGATTTATGGTGATGTTTGATGAAGCTTCGCACGAAAGCTTCAGCATTGACTACAGAGAAATGGCACCTGAAGCTGCAACCAAGAATATGTTTCTTTCTTCAGATGGATCTGTAGATAAGAAAAGAGCTACTCAAGGAATCTTATCGATTGGAGTTCCTGGTACAGTTTATGGAATGTGGGAAGTGCATAAGAAATTTGGGAGCTTGCCCTGGTCTACATTATTGGCTCCTGCTATTGAATTAGCCGAAGATGGATTTCTTATTTCTCCGTTCATGGCTGATGCGCTTAATGAGCGATATGAAAAACTCGCAAAATATAAGAATTTTAAAAGTATTTTTTACTCAAATTATCCAGTGAAAATGCACCAGAGGCTCAAACAACCAAGTCTAGCCAATACCTTAAAAACAATTTCCATAAATGGTGTAAAGGGTTTTTATGAGGGCGAAGTAGCAAGTAAAATTGATACTTTTATGAAAGAAAATGGTGGATTAATTACTAAAAAAGATCTAAAAAATTACCGTCCAATCTGGCGAGAAACTATTCGTGGTAATTTTAATGAACATGAGATAGTGACCATGGGCCCTCCTTCATCTGGTGGCGTCCATATTATTCAGATGCTAAATATTCTAGAAAATTATGACTTAATTAAGATGCGTCATAACTCTCCAACTTATACAGCATTACTAATAGAATCAATGAAGTATGCATACGCTGATAGATCTAAATACCTAGGTGATCCAGAGTTTTTTGACGTTCCAGTTCAATCACTTATCAGCAAAGAATATGCAAAAAAAATATATAAGAAGATCAAACTTAACTCGATCACACCCTCTGAAAAGATTCTTCCTGGATCTGAATTGGAGCATGAAAGTTTAGATACAACTCATTTTTCAGTTGCTGATAAAAATGGAAACGTTGTTTCAAATACCTACACTTTAAATTCAGGCTTTGGGTCTGGTGTCGTGATTGATGGAACTGGAATTTTAATGAACAACGAAATGGATGATTTTGTCTCGGCACCAGGAGTACCTAATCAATTTGGGTTAATTGGTGGAGAGGCAAATAAAATTGAGCCATTTAAAAGACCTTTAAGCTCTATGACACCAACCATAGTCCTGAAAGAAGGTAAGCCTATTTATGCAACTGGTTCTCCTGGCGGCTCCAGGATTATTACAACTGTTCTTCAATTTCTGCTAAATACCCTAGTCTTTAAAATGGAAATTTCTGATGCAACTGTTGTTCCTAGAATACATCATCAGTGGAAGCCAGATGTTCTAATGTTAGAAACAGGCTTTGATATTCAACACGCTAATAAGATTGAATCATTGGGCCAAAAGATATATTTTTCGGGGCCTGGAACTGCATTAGAAAGCGTAGAAATAAAAAATGGTTTATTTTATGGCTTTGGAGATACAAGACGCCCGGATTCGAAAGCTAAAGGACTATAATCTATGCTAGATAAACTTTTAATAATTACTCTCTACGCTATCCCAACGATCAGTCTATTGATCGTATGCTTCTTGATTTCACGCAAAAAATAATCAATCAATCATGGAGTTAGTTTTGACTAATTTATTATTGATTGCGCTTGGTGGGTGTCTTGGAAGTTTTGCTTCAATATTAATTTACAGGTTGCCATTAAAAAATAGCGAAATTAATATTTTAAAGCCTAGATCATTTTGCCCTCTATGCAAAAATCAACTGACAATTGTGCAGCTTATTCCATTCGTAGGATATCTTTATAGTAGAGGAACTTGTCAAACGTGTGATGCCAAAATAAGCTCTAGCTATTTAATTCACGAAGTATTAATTGCTGCATTTATTTTATTTATATTTAATAAAATGGAATTTATCAATCTTTCAGCATGGGTGATCGTCTTAATTGTGATTAGCTTGTATATTCAATCAATAATAGATATGCAGACTCTCAATTTATTTCAGCCTCTTAGCATCATTATAGTTATAGCTGGGTTATTGCTTAATATATCAAATGGATTTTTTACAATTCCTTTAGATGCATTGCTTGGATTAATTTTTGGATATGGAATATTATTTTGCATCAATCAAGTATATAAAATGATGAGATCAATAGATGGAATTGGGTCTGGTGATTTCTTATTGCTTGGAGGAATTGGATCTGTTTTTGGCGCTTCAGCTATCGGGCCAATTCTATTAATTGGATCAAGCATTACTTTATGCCTATACGTTGTTTATAAAAATAAAGATAAGGATCTTCCGTTAGGATTTGGCTTAGGCTTAGCTGGAATTATTTATTGCTTAATGTTTATTTATATTTAATCTTCTGCAAGACCGGGAGGAAAAACTCCCTCGTGAAATGGATATGGCAAAGATAACATGCCCAAATTTTTAAATTCATCAATAAACTCTTTTGCCATAACCCCATCAATATCCTGCACTGACCAACCTTCGTCTTTTTTCAAAGTTTTGCCATAATGCGGTTGAATCATCAAAGCAAGTCTATCCCCTCCACATCCAAATATTTGACCACTAATTTTATTTGCTAAGTCGCTGGATAGGTATGCAATTAATGGGCCATTTGATGTCGGGTCTATGAATGCCAGATTATCATTATCTGTATTTTTGCTTGAAGCAAAAGTTGCAGACATTCTTGTTGAGCCTGTGGGACCAATCGCATTCACTCTAATCCCATACTTAGCTAGCTCAATTGCCCAAGTATATGTCATTGATGCAATAGCACCTTTTGCTGCAGCATAATTTGTTTGTCCGAAGTTGCCAAAATGAGCGCCTGAAGTAGTATTAATAATTGATCCGCCTCCCCCAGATTCTTTCATTTTCAGGGCTGCTAATTGAGAAGACCAAAAAGTACCTTTAACATGGATATTCCAGACAGAATCAAAGTCTTCATCGGTCATTTTTAATAAAGATTTATCTCTAAGGACTCCCGCATTATTAACAAGGATATCAATGTTACCGAACTCTTTAACACATTCTTCAATTAAAAGTCCGCAGCCCTCTTTGGATGAGATATCCTGACTGCTGCTCTTAGCAACTCCTCCATCATCTAATATTTCTTTCACAACTTTTTCAGCTTCTTCAGAATCTATATCATTAACCAAAACAGAAGCTCCAGATTTAGCGAGGTGAAGGCAGTGCCCTCTCCCAATACCTCTTCCACCTCCAGTAACAATTGCAGCTTTATTTTTAAGCAGTTCCTTCAAGGCAATCTCCTATTAAAAATGAACAATGACTATATTTTTTAACATAACAAATGCAAAATAAATAGAGTTGTAATTCATAATAGTAAATATAGATAAATAAATGATAGATCATATAACTCAAAGAAAACATTTTCCCGAAGGCTCTGCGATCGTTATTGGAGGAAGTGGAGGCATTGGCTCGGCAATATGTAAAACATTTGCCTCGTATGGTGTTCCAGTAATATTTTCTTATCATGGCAATGAAACTGCAGCCAATGATTTAAAGAAAGAAATTTTAGATCATGGGGGAGTTGTTTCATCAAAAAAGCTATCAATCAATGATAAAACTCAAGTAGAGAGTTTCTTCCAAGAATTAGAAAATGAACGAATTCATAGCATAGTGAATGCGACTGGATCAGATATAAGAATGAAATGGATCAATGAGTTATCTTATGAGGAATGGGATGACGTTATGAGAACAGATGCAGATGGATTTTTTAATATCATTAAAAATAGTCTCCCAATTCTTAGAAAATTTGGGGGTTCGTACACAACTCTTAGTTCTATTGGGTTGTCTAGATGGCCTGCAAAAGATGTTCTTTCTGTTGCGCCTAAAGCAGCTATTGATGCCCTGATTAATGGAATTGCAAAAGAAGAAGGTCGGAATAATATTAGAGCTAATTCTATTCAACTTGGAATTATTGAAGCAGGGATTTTTTTAAGAATTAAAGGTAAAGATTACGATGAACGATACATTGAAGCTGCAAAAAATAATACTGCTCTTAAAAAATTAGGAGAAGCCCAGGATGTTGCGGATGCGGTAATCTTCCTTGCTTCAGATCGGGCTAAATATATAACTGGTCAAACTTTATATCTTGACGGTGGTTACAGGATTTAATCTATACATAAGGAGGGTTTATGCCAACAAAAGAACAAATTGAAACAACAATGAAGATTCATTTTAATACCTGGAATAATGAAGAAAAAGAAAAGTGGATGGACAATTGGACTGATGATGTAGTGATGTTTGATCCTGTAGGAGGTCCTGATAAAAATGGAAAAATAGCTCTTGAAGAAACTTGGAGAAATAGTTTTAAAGATGGGCATCACTGGAAAATAGAGCCAGTTTTTATGCAAATATGCGAAAACCAAGCCGCTCTTCATGTCAAAAATTATGGGACTGTAGAGAACCAGCCAATTGAGCTTGATAGTATTGAGATATATTGGATAAATGAAGATGGAAAGGTTTACAAGGTTCAAACATACTTTGGTCCGCCTGAGGGAAGAACTCTTGATCCATTTTTTTCTAAAAAAGAAATTTGAGGTTTAGAGCTTTATAAAAAAGTCTCTTCTTTTAAATAGGCTTAATTTTGGCTACAAAGTATTAGACCCACTAATATGTTTACCAGCAATAAATCCAAATGTCATTGCAGGTCCAATTGTAGCTCCAGGACCTGGATAAGTAGTTAGTAGAGCTGGGGTACAGTTCCCTGAAGCATATAGGCCAGGAATTGGATCATTATTTTTATTGATAACTTGTCCATGGTTATTTATCACCATCCCACCGCATGTAGCGAATTCTCCAGGATCAATTCTCATTGCATAAAATGGGGCTTGGGTAACTGAACCTAGGCAAGGATTAGTAAGACTTTGATCGCCTGAGAATCGATCTCTTTCATTATCTCCTCTTTGAAAATCTAAGTCCTTGCCAGTTTTTGAATATTCATTAACCTTATTGATAGTATCTATTAATCCATCAGAATTAATTCCTGTTTTTTTTGCTAATCCTTCAATAGAACTTGCACGAGTAATAAAATTATCATTAAACCAATTTTTATGAACAAATTTTACTAGAGAGTCTGGAAAAAACTTTCCTGGCATAAGGGGGCCAACTGGATAATTTTTACGATGTTCGGCATCAAAGATCATATACATTGGCGTAAAAGATTCCCCTTCTTCCTGTTTTTTTAATACTTCAAGCATAAAAGTAAGATAATTTTGAGACTCATTAGAAAAACGTTTCCCGGATTTATTAACTGTATAGTTCCCTGGCATTGATTTCTCTACTTCACTTAGTCTTGGAAAATCTTCATCAGGAGCTTTTAGTGTTGTAACCCACCACGCTTTATCCATAAACTTTAACTGTGCTCCAATAGCTTCTGCGGCTTTAATAGGATCTCCAGTATTAGTTTTTGGTTCACAACCCCAATCAGCATTAGTTGGTTTAGGCAGATATTCTTCTCTCATAGATTGATTCTGACCAAATCCACCTGAGGCAACAATAATACCTCTAGTAGCTTTAATACGTATCATTTGACCATCTTTTTTTACAACTGCGCCAACAACCCTATTATTTTGAAAAATGTACTCTTTTAATTCCGTAGATCTCCATATAGGAATATTTCTTTTTTTTACTGAAGAAATTAATCTTGTAACTGAGGCAGCACCAAAGGCCAATCGTCTCGATCTTTTACGTTTAATTCTCCATGGAATATCTAGCCAATACTTAAAAAATATTTTTAAAAATAATCTAAGCCATCCCGGTGACTGAGTAGTAAATGCATGGGACTCTTCAAAATTAACTCCATATCTTCCAAATAGAATAGTTTGAGGTCCGGAAGGGTGCAGATTATCTACATCGTCTCCTAAAATATCAGCTGAAACTGGAAGAGGCTCAAGCGCACGATTTCCAAGTTTAACTCCTGGAGCATCTTGAAAATAATCTGGATAATGCTCAAGGCTTGTATATCTTACATCAGTATTTTCTTCCATGAATCTAACCATCTTTGGACCTTGATC
Source organism: uncultured SAR86 cluster bacterium (assembly GCA_902513515.1). GTDB lineage: Bacteria > Pseudomonadota > Gammaproteobacteria > Magnimaribacterales > D2472 > D2472. Next base: position 12,344 of record CABXNE010000022.1, on the reverse strand, counting down.
AAGATATGTATCAATCAAGACTTCATTAAATTCATCTGCTGGAATTGTGGCTTTTAAGTATTCTTTAGCTTCAGATATAGAGTCCTGTGCGCCCTTTTCTTTTCCAAGGTGATTATCAGGAATCCATATAACTCCGCCAGAAGTAGCGCTTGTACCTCCAATGAGATGGCTTTTCTCAATAACTAATACTTTTGCAGGGTTTGAAATATCAGCTGTTAATGCGGCTGTTAATCCACCACAGCCGCTTCCAACTACAAGTACATCAAAAATTTCATCAAACTGATCTGACATAAATACAACCCTATACAGTATATTCTTTGCGTTGCTCTAATTTCTTTGGAACTTGATCTCTGTCAATATAAAATTGATCATACCACTCCCTCAGTTTATGCAGTGGGCCGTCTCCATCACACAATAGTGGATTATCAACTCTAAATTTATTGTGCCAAATATCAACATCTTGTTTAAAAGAAAGTTGGGTCATTTCTGTATATTCAGCAACTACAGCCTTATTTTCTTCTTCGCTTAAATTAGGGATATTCTGAACTTTTACTCCATGGCGAAGCAAAAAGCTATCTCTGTCAATAGGAACATGACTAACCAATTGGATTGAGCTATGAGAAAATCCGCCAGCCTCATTATCAATTGCTGCAATCATATAAGCTGGTCCATAATATGTAGCTGAAGATCTTAACTCACCGCCCTCTCCAAATTCCGAGCCTTCATCATTCAAGGCATTCATGATTTGCGTTAACTTATGGCCTTCAAAAATATTTTTAAAAAGAGTCGGTGCCTTTAAACCATGAACAGTAATAAAATGAGCTTTATCTGACATGTTATCTATTAGTTCCCGGCAATTAATATGAATTATATTTTCTTCAATCACCCAGTCAGACCAATCATCTGCAAAAGCTGATTCCTCTCTAGGGACAATTTCATCCTCTAGCGGGGGGAATCCCTCAGGGTCATTCCATATAAAGAGTAAATGATTTTCTTCGCAAACAGGCCAGCTTCTAATCCTTGCATTTCTAGGAATTTTTTTAGCATAAGGTATGTCTAAGCACATCCCCTCTGCACCCCATCCCCAATCATGGTATGGGCATCTAACAACATCTCCATCAACCTTTCCCATCGTCAGGTCGCCACCCATATGAGGACAGGTAGCTTCTAGAACAACTGCATCACCTACAGAATTTCTAAATACCACAATGCGTGTTCCAAAAGCTGTTATTGCTTTTGGTTTATCTTTAAAGGTAGAACTTAACCCCAAACAATGCCAGCCCCTTGCATATCTGTCTGGTGGAGGCGTTTGATCAATTTTTCTTAGTGGTATTGTATTCATATTGTTCCCTTCTAATAAATTAAAGCATTAAGTTTTCAGTTTCTCCTCCTAAGATGCTTGATCCATAATCAATTGCAAAAGGATCAGAAATATTAGCAACATGAACCTGAGTTGTCATAATATCAATAAACTTATTCATCACATCATGACCAAGATAAACACTTGCTCCTCCACTTGCTTTAACTAATTTTAATGCTCCGGCTACACAACGATCATTAATTACACCGACTTGGTGTCGAAATTTAATTCGATCATTGATATCTATTTTTTCAGAATTATTAACAGCTTCCATCATTACTTTAAAATTAGCCTCCAAAGTATTCCACATTTGATCAATCTCTAAGGTAACTTCGGCTATCAAAGCTGAAGTTACTGGATTGCTTTTTGCTTCAACGCCAAAACTTGATATACGAGATTTTGCTCCATCTATAAATGACTCTAATGCTCCTTTGTAGGCACCGAGAGATGGAATAGCAACAGAATGAGTAAATACTTGACCAAATGGTAATTTATATAAAGGTCCTGGGTTGGTCTTGTTTCCTGGGCTTTCTGATACAAATGCATCTTTTAAATAATGAATTCTATAATTTGGAACAAAGGCATCATGAACCTTGATCCTCTTACTTCCAGTTCCTTTTAAACCATAAACATGCCAATTATCTATAATTTCATAGTCTTCTCTAGGTATCAATAAAGTGACGAAACTTTCAAATCCTACGGTTGGATCTAAAACTGCTCCCCCAAAAAACCAATCACAATGGTCGCTCCCCGATGACCAATCCCATTCACCCGAAACTCTATAGCCATCTCCCTCAGGTTTTGCAATTCCTTTAGGGGCGTATGAAGATGAAATTAGGACAGAGCTATCATCTCCCCAAACCTCTTGCTGAGCTTTCTCATCGTAAACAGAGATTTGCCAATTATGAACTGCTACAACTGAAAATACCCAAGCCGAGGTCATGCATGCCTCAGCAATGATGCCTGTAACCTTGTAAAAAACTATTGGGTCCATTTCATATCCATCCCATCGAGCGGGCTGAAGTATCCTAAAGAAACCTAGATCTTTAAAATCTTTGATTGTTTCATCAGGAAGTCTTCTTAAATTAGCAGTTTCTTCTGCCCTACTTTCAAGTACCGGCTTTATATCTCGAGCTCTTTTATATAACTCTTCTGGTGATGGTATCGATTTTTTAGTCATCTGAAGCCCCTCTAAAGTCTAATAAATTAAAGAATATATACATCAATAATATACACATAGAGTGTTTTTTCAAAATTCCATATATTACATTTATGAAAACAATTTAAAAATTTTAGAAAATTTGAACTTATTTAAATCTAATATGTCAAAGGAACAAGTTGGTTAAAAATTTTCCTCTAAATTTTTTCCCTAAGACCAATTAGAGCGGGCTGGCCATGCCCGCTTGCTCCTAAGTGTATATCCTAAAGAAAAATTGTTCTATGATGAGCTTGCTGTCTCATAAAATGAATTTAACAATATAGTTTTTAAATCGAGACAGAAAAATAGTAATAATTTAATGCATATTTACTGGTTTAAAGATTCAATTACTGGACACCTGAAACAAGTCGATGCTTTGTTGAATCAACTTAAACAAGAATTAGTCTTTTCATTAACCTCTATTGATTGCTCTAAAACTAAAACTCCTTTAAAAGATTCTGAGTCAATCTTTTCTAAATTAGAGGAAACTGATCAATCAATTATATTGATTGGTGCAGGGCACAAGGTTTACTCAAGAATTCTTCAATCAAAAAAATACTTAAAAAATAATTATGGCAGGCACGCAACTTCAATAGCCATCTTGCGTCCAACCTATGAAGTTAATTCATTTGATTTAATTTGTGCTCCAAAGCATGATTTTCAAAAGAGAAGACTTCCTAAAAATGTTATTACATTTCAAGGATCTCTTGCAGCACCCTCCCATACTCCGGTCAATGAAAATCAGGCAATAATAGCTATTGGAGGACTTAGCAAACATTACAAATTTGATAAAGAAATTTTAATGCAGCAACTCCATTATATTTTAAATATATATCCAAACTATGAGTTTAAAATTTTTAACTCTCGCAGAACCCCTGATGCTATTAACTTAAAAATAAAAGAAGAGCTAAATCAGTACTCTAATGCTAACTTTATTGATTTAAATTCTCCTGGGTCCGATGTATTTCAAGACAGCTTAAATCAATCGGCTTTAAAATTTGTAACGCCTGATAGCTCAAACCTTGTATTTGAGGCGCTATCTGCACATGGTAAAACCTATCTAATTCAAATAGAGGACCCAAAATACAGACGGATTTTTGGTGCTAAAAAAATAAGAAAATCTATGAATGAGTTAGTAAATTTAAAGAGAGTAGGAGTTGTAAGAATTATTAATAAGAAAGGCATGGCAAACTTTTCTAAGATTGAAAACCCATCTGAGCATTTTGAACCTCTTGCAGAAGTTAAGAAAATAGCTTTTTCTATAATGAAATTTATCAACCCTCAAGAATGAAAATAGCTCATTTAATTTCAAGTAAAATCTTTGCAGGGATTGAACAGCATGTTTATGAATTAGTATCGAGTATGTCTGATATATCAGATCAGGTCATAATTTGTGATGAGTCTATTCATGCTCAGATGCATGGAGTTAAAACTACATCATTAAACATAGGATCAAGATATTCTCCACTCAATACATACAAATTAATTAAGTATCTCCATAGAAATAATATATCTATTTTGCATTGCCATGGTGCTAAAGCCAGCACCATTGGAAAATGGGTTAAAACTTTTAGCAATATCAAGATTGTTTCTACCATACATGGTCATAAAAAGAATAATTATGCATTTACAAATATCGATGCTGTAATAGGTGTCAACAAAAAACTCATTAATGGCATTCCTGGAAGTGCCTATATCCCTAATTGGTTTAATCCCTCACATGCAGGCGAGTCTTCTACACGCAAAGGACCTATTATCTCAATAGGCAGACTTGAAAAAGTTAAAGGTTTTGATCATCTAATAAGAAGCTGGGTCAATATTGATAAACAGCTAGAAATCATTGGCTCTGGTCCAGAAGAAGAAAAGTTAAATCAGCTCATTATCGATCTTGCTCTTACAGGTCGGATTGAAATAATTACAAATTGTAATTACAACTCAATTGAAAATAAATATAAAAGTGCCAGCGGGCTTATTGTATCTAGTCTTCGAGAAGGAGGTCCAAGAGTTGCATTGGAGGCAATTAATCATGAGATTCCAGTTCTTGCTTCAAGAGTTGGCATGATTCCAGATTTAATTCCTAGCGAATGCCTATCAGAACCAAATGATCAAAACAGTCTACAAACTCTTCTTGAAGAGATGGTTCCTCTTTTACCACAACTGAATATGAAAGGCATAAAGGCAGCTTTAATTGAAGAATATTCAGTTTCAAAAGCCGCTAAGAAAACAAAAGAAATTTATAGCGCTTTACTTAATGCTGACTCATAAATATTGATCGTTGCATTAACTAAATGCTCTTTTGTAAATTTCTCAGGTATAAATTGAGGCGGAGATTCGCTTAAGATTTGATCAATTTTTTTAGCAAGCATCTGAATATTCCCACACTCTACCAAACCGAATGCATTTATTGATTTAATGGATTCTTTGACACCCCCTCTGTCCCAACCCATAACAAGGCTGCCACAAGCAGCAGCCTCAATAATTGTTCTGCCAAAGGGTTCAGGTTTTGATGATAAATTCAAAACTATATCCGAAATCTTATAAACATCTGAAATATCAGATCTTGCTCCGCAAAAAGTAATATGATCTGAAAGGTTATTTGCTTTAATAGATTTTTTTAAAGATTGAAAATAATTCTTTTTATTTTTAGCAACTGGACCTGGAATAATTCCATGAAACTTTGTTGTATCTATATGAGTGAATAAATCAATAAAACTTTCTATCCCTTTCCATCCTGTAATCCTGCCAGGCAAGTTAAGGATAATTTTGTTTTTAGTTTGAGGAAACTCTTTAAACCATTGTTCTTTCCATTCTTCGGTTAATGGCTTGGTATTAAATTCTTCAAGGTCGCACCCTCGATAGATTAAATGCAAATTGGACTCATCTACTTGGTAATTTTGCTTAATATAATCTTCAACCGTTTGCGAAATTGCAATTACTTCATCTGCATAAGACATTGATTTGCTATAAAAAGGCTTGCTATACAGACCATGGAATGTTGATACAACGATTGGTTTTTTTGAATTGAAATTTTTTAATGCCAAGTAATTTATCCATGCAGGAAATCTTGAACGAACATGAACTATATCTGGTTGAAACTCTGAATAAATTTTTCTTAAATTTTTAACTTGAAATAAAGCTTTAATATTCTTTTTGGCGATTGGTAGAGTGTAATGCTTAGCACCATGATCGTTCAATAAACTTAGCAGTTCTCCTCCCGCAGAAATTACAGCAGACTCATGCCCTATTTGTTTAAGATGCTCAGAAAGATCTACTGTGCCACGCTCAACACCACCAATTTTAAGCTCCGGAAGCAATTGAATGACTTTCATAAATTATTCGTAACGAAGTGCTACTGCTGGTTCTAATTGTGCTGCTTTTCTTGCTGGCCAAATACCAAAAAATAATCCAACAAATGCTGAAAACATAACTGAGCCTAAAATGGCAGAAAAGGGAATGGTGAAAACCCAGTCTTGAAAAACTGTTACTAAAAAATATAGGCTGGAACCAAAAATAACTCCAATAACTCCACCAATAATACATAAGGTCACAGCTTCTATGATAAATTGGAGTAATATCGCTTGATGCGTTGCTCCTAAGGCCTTTCTTAAGCCTATTTCTCTTGTTCTCTCAGTTACAGATACAAGCATAATATTCATTACACCTATTCCACCAACCATTAGACTAATCCCTGCTATGCCAATAAGTAATGCAGAAAAAATTGCCGTTGCCTGTTTTTGCAAATCAGTAAATTGTGACCAATCATTTATTCTAAAATTATTTTCTTCACCTGGACCTATATCATGTTCTCTCCTAAGAACCCTCTCAATTGAAATCATAGCTTCTTCAGGCGTATAAGTATTTGGAACCTCGACTCGAATTGCATCAACTCTATCCCTTCCAAAAACTCTATCAGATGCAGTAAACAAAGGAATATATATCTGCTCATCTGGATTAGACCACCCCGAGGATCCTTCAGAATTAACAACACCAATAACTTTAAACGTTACTCCACCAAGATCAATGTCTTTACCAACTAAAGCTTTGGAAGATGTTTTAAGTTCTGCTCCAACACTTGAGCCTAAAACAGCATATCGTTTTCTTGCTAGATCATCTCTTTGTGTAAAAAAATTCCCGTCATCAATTTCATACCCTAGAATACTTAAATAATCCTCTCTAGCTCCTATAACCTGAATGCTAATGCTTTCATTTTGATACTTAAGTGATTTACTACCGCGAATTTCAGGTGCAATTCTCCAATTAATTTCTTTATCTTTCATCAGCGCATCAGCATCAGAGATTGAAAGTGGAGCTGCGCTAATTTTTTGTGTTCCGCGACCTCTTGATGGATAAACTACTAGAGTTCTAGCAGATGCATTTGTTATAGAATCATCAATTGCTCTTTGAGCGCTTGATCCGATACCTACCATTGCTATGACAGATGCAGTTCCAATAACAATTGCAATTGTAGTTAAGAGGGATCTCAATAAATTAGCCCTGATTGAATCAACGGCTGTGGTAATTGATTCTTGAAGGATCATTATCTAACCAAATCTACTTTTAACACGCTCTGAAAACCTTTGTTGATATTTTATGAGTCCTTCACTAGGCAGAACATAAACAACTTCCTTGTTACCAATACCTTGTTTTACTTCAACATAATTTAAATCGGTTTTCCCAACCTTAATCCAAGTTGGCTTTGCACCCTTCTTAGTCTTCTTTAGCACTATGAATGCATCGAAATTTTCACCTTCAACTCTTTTTGATAAAAAATTATTTAACTCGCCCTTTTTAATACCCAATAAAGGTGCAACAGAGGAAATATCTTTTCTAGTCCTTAGAGAGCCTGCCGGAAGAGCCAATGCAACTTCTTCATTTAAAATTTCAATCTCAACATCTGTATTCATGCCAATCAGCAATAAATTATCTTTATTTTCTATGTCTATTAATACAGGAAATGTTGTGACATTCTGATCAATTTTTGACATGGGCTCTATTTTGGACACAATTCCTATAAATTTTTTATTTCGATATGCTGAAACCTTTAAAGTGACTTCTTGGCCAATAGTAATCTTACCAATATCAATTTCATCTATTAAAGCTCTCACTCGCACCTTATTCAGATCCGCCATCTCCATTAATAAAGTTCCGCCGCCCACAGCTGATGTTGGTGAGGTTATTACTTGTCCAACTTCGGCCGCCCTGCTGATTACAGTGCCTGCAATTGGTGATCTAACGCTAGTATCATCAAGGGCAATACGAGCATTCTCTAAAAATACCTCTGCTCTTACAAGCTGAGCTCTTGCTGAAGAAAAAGATTCTTGAGCATCTTCAAATGATTTATCGGAGATATTGCCCTCATCATGCAATTTTTTAGAACGCTCAAATTGATTTTTTGCATTGCTTAAACGAACTTTGGCTACCTCAAGATCAGCATTGGCTTGAGCAAGGGTATTAGTTGGTGTTCTTTGATCTATTCTCGCAAGAACAACCCCCTCATCAACATAATCTCCAATTTCTGCACCCAGAAAAAGAATTTGACCAGATGCCTTTGACTTGATTTCAATTGATGAAATAGCCTCTACTGTCCCAGAGGCTTCAACGGTTAGCTCAAGCTGTTGAGAACCAGCTTCTTTTAAAGTATAAAACTTAAACTCTTCTTCTTCTTTGCCGCCCCCACAGCTCACAATCATAATTAGTGATATAAATAAACCAATCTTTCGTGGCATCAAATATTTCATAGTTATTCCTTTCTTGTGTCTGATTCTATCAAACCATCTTTAATATATATCGTTCTTTGAGCCTCAGCAGCAATTTCATTTTCATGAGTAATGAGAATAATAGTCTGACCTTGCTTGTGTAAATTATGAAAAAGTTGCATAACCTCATGTCCTGTTTGGCTGTCTAAATTTCCCGTTGGCTCATCAGCAAACAAAATAGATGGGTTATTTACTAACGCTCTTGCTATGGCAACTCTTTGTTGCTGCCCTCCTGAAAGTTCAGAAGGTTGGTGATTCATTCTAGATTCAAGCCCTACTTGAGATAATTTATCTTTTGCTCTATTAACTTGATCTGCTTTACTAACACCTGCATATTTTAATGGCAACATTACATTATCAAGAGCACTATTACGAGCTAATAAATGAAAAGTTTGAAATACGAAACCAATTTCTTTATTCCTAATTCCAGCCAGCTCATCTCCACTCAAAGTACTTACCTCTTGTTGATTAAGATGGTATGTTCCAGTTGTTGGGCTGTCGAGACATCCTATTATGTTCATTAAAGTTGATTTACCAGACCCTGATGGTCCCATAATGGCGATAAATTCACCCTGCTCTATACCAAAAGTGACTCCTCTTAAAGCTTCTACCGTTTGTGTGCCTAACGAATAATCCTTGGTAATGTTACTTGCTTCTATTAGATTCATATTTGCTTACACAAAAAAACAGGTATTTCTCTAGAGGTATTATTCTGATAGGTTTCATAATCTGGATAGAATGAGCAAATTAAAGGCCACAATTCGTCTTTTTTCTCTTTTGACACTTCTTCTGCAAAATAGTTCCCAGCTCCATTGATGGTTGAAATTTTTAATTCTGGATGAGCCTTAACGTTGTAATACCAATTGGGATTTTTGGGCATGCCTCCTAGTGAGGCAACAAGTATAGGCATATTTTCTTTATGAACATAAATCAAAGGAATGTTTCTAATTTTATTGGTCTTTGCCCCTTTGGTCTCAACAACCATAATCGGAAAACCGCCAGGCCATTTACTCCAAAGCCTTCCCTTGCTCAATAAAAAAATTGCTGCCTGAAATTTAGCAAAATACTTAATTATCCGCTTTGCAGTTTTTGCTTGCTGTAGAGTATATTTTTCAGACATTTTTATTAATATGTAAAGTTTACTTTACATTATAGACTTTTTATATAAAAGCTTAAGTAATTTTTATTGATATTCTTTCAAAAGAAAAACTTGATTAACTATAAACAAGGGTTTACTCAAATGATGCTATGCCTGTTTGAAAATTACCAAGAATAAGCGCATGAAGATCATGAGTGCCTTCATAAGTATTAACAGCCTCAAGATTCATTGAATGCCTTACAACATGGTACTCATCAATGACTCCATTGCCGCCATGCATATCTCTTGCCATGCGAGCTATATCAAGAGCTTTACCACAATTATTGCGTTTTATAAGAGAGATCATCTCTGGAACCATTTTTTCTTCATCAATCAACCTTCCAACACGAAGAGCAGCTTGCAGCCCAAGAGATATCTCTGTTTGCATATCAGCTAATTTTTTTTGGATTAATTGCTTTCCAGCCAGAGGATTACCAAATTGCACCCTATCAAGGGTGTATTGTCTTGCAGCATGCCAGCAAAATTCTGCAGCACCTATAACGCCCCATGCAATCCCATATCTAGCCATATTGAGACAAGTGAATGGTCCTCTGAAACTTTGCGCAAGTGGTAAGACGTGGTCATCTGGAATAAAAACATCAGACATGAATACTTGACCAGTTATAGAAGCTCTTAAAGCAAATTTACCTTCCATTGCTTTTGTTTCCAGGCCTTTGAAATCTTTTTCAGCGATGAAGCCTCTTAAAACACCTTGCTCATCTTTAGCCCAAATTACAAAGACATCCGCAATTGGAGCATTGGTTATCCATGTTTTCGAGCCATTTAATTGATACCCGCCTTCAACTTTTTTTGCTCTAGAAAGCATGCTGCCCGGATCAGAGCCCGCGTCAGGCTCTGTTAAACCAAAACAACCTACTAATTCTCCTGTTGCCATTTTTGGCAAAAACTCTTCTTTCTGTTCTTCTGAACCAAAGTTATAAATTGCATACATGGAAAGAGAAGATTGAACACTAAAAGAAGAGCGATAACTTGTATCTACTCTTTCTATTTCTCTTGTAATCAATCCATAAGAAACATAATTAATCCCGGCACAACCATAACCTTTAATGGTTGCGCCTAAAATTCCAAGCTCTCCCATCTCTTTAAAAATTTCAGGATGAAAGGTTTCATTTCTATTAGATTCTAGAATTCTTGGCATTAAAGACTTTTGACAATATTCTCGAACATTGTCTTTAATCATTCTCTCTTCTTCAGAAAGTTGCTCATCGAATCTAAATATATCGTCCCAATTGTTTTCCATAATTTTTACCCAAAAAAAAAGCCCTGATATAAACCAGGGCTTTTATTATATTAGAGAATTAGAATTTATAATATAAATCCATACCTATAGTCCTTGGATGACCATAGAAATCTAGAGTCAATTGACCAAAACCTGGTCCAAATGGAATCATGTTGACTACATAAGACTCATTGTTAAGATTTTTAATCCAGAATGTTAGATCTAAATTATCCATGGGACTTGTCATCAATCTAAAATCAGTAATACTTCTTTCTTCAACATGAGTTAAAGCTGATCGAGGATCCAAGCTACTATATGGGAATGCATTGTGCTCACCAACTCTTGAATGATCTAGTCTGACTCTATAATTTCCATAATCTTTTTCTATGGAAGCATAGATCATACTCTCTGGGGCATATGGAAATAACTCAGGAGCAAATCCATCAGGAGCCATTACTGATTCAGTATATTTACTATCCAAATTACCATAATTTAGAGTGAATTGAGTTGTATCATTTAGCAATGCTACTGCCTCAAGTTCAAATCCAGATTGTTCAGCTGAATTGTTCAATACTACAGATGCTGCGGCTTGTTCAGCTGTAAAATATGCAACCTGCATATCATCATGCTCATTATCAAAAATAGCAGCATTAATAGACAATCTATTATCCATATATCGACCCTTTAACCCGAATTCGACTGATTCAATAAGTTCAGGACCATATCCAGCTCCAGCTTGAGCTGGGTTGGACGCTTCAGTGTTATAGCCTCCAGCTTTGAAACCATCTGCAGCTTTTGCATATATGTTTGTTGAATCGCTTAATTGATGATTAACAATGAACGTATTACTGGTGTTGCTATCGCTTCGCTGCTGATCAACTGTCCAGTACCCTGAATAAGATGCATAGCCTTTTTTATCTTCTTCGGTTTTTCTTGACCCCACAGTAATATCAGTTTTATCACCAATATCAAAAGTTACTTGGGCATAAATTGCACTGGCATCACCGCCGCCTGAATACCTTTGGTCAATAGCAAATCCACCCATAAATCCATCCTGAGGATTATGAGTGAATGCATCATCATCAAATGAATAATATCCTGCTACATAACTCATGAAATCATTTGAACCAGTTAACTGAAGCTCAACTGTTTGAGAAGAATAGGATGTATGTCTTGCGGTATGGAAAATATAGTGAGGAGTACCATCCATGTCCAATTGATCATCCCAATCAAGTTTGCGATCGGCCAACGTTAATTTCAGTTCGCCTAAACCTGTTTGATGAGTAATGATTAAATTTACACCTTCAACAACTGAAGTCTCATACATTTCATTATCCAATGAAGTAGTTTTATCAAAACCTAATCTATCGTAAAGATGAAGAGGAGCTACTTGAAGACCACCTGTTGCTGGCGATGCACCAAATCCAACTGCACCAGCCCACCAATCAGCCATATTTCCTAATTGAGGGTGAGGAGGAACATTGTCCTGATCTGTCCAATCAAATGAAAGATCTACCTGAGTCTGATCGCCTGCATAATAGAGTGAAAATTTAAAACCTTTAGAATCAATGACATCTAACATTGGTGTTGGAGGATTGACATTATTTGGAATAACTCCTGTTGTTGGTCCTTGTGGACCAGGAAGATTTTTT
>CABXNE010000021.1 GCA_902513515.1 uncultured SAR86 cluster bacterium | reverse complement strand
ATACCAGATAGCGTGATACCTCTTAAGATAAATGGAAAAACTGTTGTGTTAACTTCTATGCCGGCAACATTCCCGCAACATGCAACCACACCATGAGGTGAAATTTGAGGAAGTATCTTGCTTAATACATTTCCACCAACCGTATCAATGGCAGATGAGAATAATGGTCTCTCCATCGCTTTAGAGGGAGTTTCTAAATATTCATCGCGAATAATTATGTTGTCAGCTCCAATGGATTTAAGAAAATCAACCGATGAGGGCTTGCCTGTTAAAGCTGATACCTCTTTACCCAACTTAGACATAAGTATTACACCTATAGAACCTACTCCTCCAGTTGCCCCTGAAACTAAAACAGGAAGGTCTGATGCTTTCGAAGATTCGTATATTTTTAATACGCTAGCTGCTGCCGTTAAACCAGCAGTACCTATAGACATAGCCTCTAAACTGTTTAAGTTGATCGGCTTTTTAACAACCCAGCCAGCTGGTACATTGACGTATTCGCCAAAACCACCTGGGGTATTCATGCCCATATCATATCCCGTAACTATAACCTCATCTCCTTCTGCAAATTGCGAAGAGTTACCGTCGGAGATAATTCCAGCAGCATCGATCCCCGGAACAAATGGATAATTTCTGGTCACCCCTTTATTCCCAGATGCTGATAAAGCATCTTTATAGTTAAGAGAGGAATGAGATACCTTTATTTGAACAAAGCCGTCTGCCGGCTTTTCAAGCTCTAGTTCAGATATTGAAGTAGAAAAAGCACCATCTTTTTCCTCAACATAATATGCTGAGTATTGCATTACCTTGGCTGCATTCTCATGGCTGAATCAAGTCTAATTGTTTCACCATTTAGATATGTATTTTCAACTATATGTGCAGCTAAATTTCCGAATTCAGATGGAATTCCAAATCTATGAGGGAATTGAGTTGATTCTAAAAGTGGATCTCTTACCTTATCTGGAGCCATTTTCATTAAAGGAGTGTCGAATATTCCAGGAGCAATAGTATTGACCCTAATCCCATGCCTTGCAAGATCTCTTGCAGCAGTAAGAGTTAAACCAATAACGCCAGCTTTGGATGCGCTATAAGCTGATTGTCCAATTTGTCCCTCGTAACCAGCGATAGAAGCAGTATTGATAATCACACCCTTCTCTCCATCTTCTCCAGCTTTATTTTTATCCATAAGCTCAGCAGCCAAACGCATAACATTAAATGTTCCAACAAGATTTAAATCAATAATAAATTTGAAATGATCCAATGGATGAGGTGCATCTTTGCCTATGATTCTTGCACCGTACCCAGTCCCAGCACAGTTAATTACAACATGTAATTTACCAAAAACATCTTCAATTTTTAACATAGCATCTTTCACAGGCTGCTCTTCCATGATGTTAGTGTTTACATATTTAACATTGTCATCACCTAATTCATCACAAATAGCTTTAGCATTGTCATCATTGATATCGAGAATCATGACTTTTGCACCTTGAGATACAAAGTGTCTAGTCGAAGCTTCACCTAAACCAGATGCTCCACCTGTAATTGCTATAACTTTATCTTTTAGTTCCATTTCTTATCTCCAAATTGAACAAGAATTATACATAGCTATTTATAAAAATGATCGTATTTAAAAGCTTAAAATTAAATTGGCACGATAATTGCATTTATGATTATGTAACTTCATATAAATGATAGGAGAAATTATGAAAAAATTGTTTTTACTAGTTGGGATGCTTGCTATTCCCTCTTTTGCTGCAGTAAGTGCAAATGTTTCTTTTGCTTCAGATTATGTCTGGAGGGGGATGACACAAAGTGATGGTCCTGCAATTCAAGGCGGCTTTGACTTTGAAGCTGAATCTGGTTTCTATGCCGGTATTTGGGGATCAAATGTTAATTTTAATGATGGAGCTGGCAGCGAATTAGACTATTACGCTGGCTATGGCTTTTCACTTGGTGAAGTTGGTATTGATATTGGATATATATCTTTTGATTACCCTGAAAACAAAACTGGTCTAGATTTTGAAGAAATATACTTAGGTCTAAGCTTTGGAGACTTTGGATTAACTGTAGCTTCTGGTCAAGATAATGCCCCAGATTACACAGAACTTTCATATGCATTTGGACCTATGTCTTTTGCCTATGGGGAATATGATGATTACGGAGATAACATGACTGTTAGCTACGGCTTTACCTGCGGATCATTTGATTGCGGAATCACTGCATATGACTTTAGTGATGGAGGGTATGGCGCAGATGAGGACGGTATTTTCTTTTCAATTTCTGCAACTCTCTAATAATTGGCATGAAAATTGCATTGTAAATTATATAAATAAATTTTTATAAGGAGGATTTATGAAACTGATAACTGCAATCATTAAGCCTTTTAAGTTAGAAGATGTTCGGCATGCCCTCATAGATTTTGGAGTGGAAGGCTTGACAATTACTGAAGTAAAAGGTTTTGGCCGACAAAAAGGACATACTGAACTCTACCGGGGAGCAGAATACACAATCGATACTTTACCGAAGATAAAAATTGAAATATTAAGCAATGACAATGATGCTACAAACATTATTGATGTTATTGCAAAGTCTGCTAACACAGAGAAGATCGGAGACGGCAAAATCTTTATCACAAACGTAGATGAAGTCATAAGAATTAGAACTGGCGAAACTGGAAGTGATGCCATTTAACAGGAGAAAAAAATGAAATTATATAATTATTATCTTATTGTATTTGCAGCCCTACTCTCACCTGCAGTGCTCTCATCTGAAATAAATTCAGGTGATACTGCCTGGATTCTTACTGCTACTGCCTTAGTTTTATTTATGACACTTCCTGGTTTAGCGCTCTTTTATGGGGGTTTAGTTAGAACCCAAAATGTTTTATCTGTGCTTATGCAATGCTTTGCAATTTGTTGCATCGTTTCTATTCTTTGGGTTATCTATGGTTACAGTCTAGCTTTTACAGGCAACGGGCCTATCATTGGTGGAACTGATGCTCTTTTCTTGTCTTCATTAGCAAGGGATTCTGCGTCTGGTACTTTACCAGAGAGCTTATTTGTTGTATTTCAAATGACATTTGCTGTTATTACGCCTGCATTGGTAGTTGGTGCATTCGCTGAAAGAATGAAATTTAGTGCTATGTGCATTTTTACTGTTCTATGGGTAACTTTAGTTTACTTACCTGCATGCCACATGGTTTGGGGTGGTGGATATCTTGGCAGCATTGGTGTTATTGATTTTGCTGGCGGGTTGGTTGTTCATGCCACTTGTGGAATTGGCGCGTTGGTTGCTGCAATGATGCTAGGACCGAGAAAGGGTTTTCCAGGTGGATCTTTGGTACCCCATAACAGACCCATGGTTGTTATGGGAGCTGCAATGCTCTGGGTTGGATGGTTTGGTTTTAATGGAGGAAGTGCTGTTGCTGCAGATTCAAATGCTGCGATGGCTATTCTTGTTACTCACATCAGTGCTGCTGTAGGAGCTTTAACTTGGATGGTGGTTGAATGGGTTAAAACAGGCAAACCTACAGTGATTGGAATTGCAACTGGAATGGTTGCGGGCTTAGCAACTATTACACCTGCATCCGGAACAGTTGGTCCTCAAGGTGCTTTATTGATTGGTCTAATGGCTGGGTTTATCTGTTTCTATGCTACACAATTAATAAAAGGTTACTTCAAAATTGATGATTCTCTAGATGTCTTTCCGGTTCACGGAGTTGGAGGTATTTTAGGTATTTTAATGGTGGCCTTTGTTGGAAAGCCTAATGGATTTCTTGGGGCTGGAGCAGCTGGATTTGATCCATCTATTTTTGAACAATTTATGATTCAACTTCAGGGTGTTGTAGTGATATGCCTTTGGACTTTGGTGTTTTCTTGGATTGCCCTAAAGGTTACTTCGCTTGTTGCTAATTTAAGAGTTAGCGTTGAAAGTGAGTATGAGGGCTTGGATATAACTGAACATAACGAGAGTGGATATTTTACAAGCTAAGTTTGTTCTAATTTTCTGATAACAGGATTGGCGTATTGTTCAAGTAGCTTTGAGCGTGCGCCTTTCTCTAAAGCTTCAAGTCTACCCTCTAGATTCTTTTCAGCCTGCTTAATTTCTTGAAGAGTATATTTTTTTTGATCAGATATAGTTATATCCAATAAATTACAAGCAGCAAAGTTTGTTGCATGCAGTTCATACATTGAAACTATAGAATGTGTTATTTTGTTTGAAATTTCTTGGTAGCCATCTTCATCTTCAAATCTCATAGGTTCGGAAAGATTAATATTTACATTCCCTTTAAATCCAGTAATTCCATTAGCAATACTTCTTAGATCTTCATCCTTCCCTTTTGTGTATACGCTATCTGATTGAGAGGAATAAAGCTCCTTGGCTTTTAATAAATCATTGGGATCAAACTCATAAGAAATTGATACAGGAACAACTTTTAGAGAATTAAAATAACTAGCAATAGATTGAGATTTTCTTTCAGTTAAATGAATCATCTTTAAAAGAGCAGGATCTGTTTCATCAATGCCATCTTTTGCTCTGCCCTGCTTTTGAGCAATCCATACTGAATCATTGTCATTAAAAATACTCTTATAAATAAATTGTGAGGCAAGTAATAAACCAGAATAAATTTCTTTTTTCGTTCCACCGGATCTATGGATAACAAAACTTTTGTTTAATCTAAATAGGTCTGAAGCCCATCTTTCTTCCATAAGATTGTTGCCAACAGCAATATTAAATGTCTTAAAACCAGATTGATAAAGATTTAAGGCAAGCAATGCAGCATCCAGAGAAATATCTCTATGATTTGAAATAAATAGATGACTATCATTGTGGTTCAAATTTTCAAGACCATTAACACTAAATTTTGAAATAGATTCTTGAACAACATTCTCCATCAAGCTTTTAAATACATTTTGATAATCATCAATTGTGTGAATGTTTTTGACTTTAGAAATAAGCTTTTGTTTAACAAAAAACTTTATAAAAGGAATCTTTGAGACAATACCAGGAAACTGTAATCCAATTAAAGCATTTACGACTGATGCATTTGAGGTGAGCGACTGAAGAACCTGGTCTACTTCGGAGTCAGTATAGGGTCTAATATCTTTAAATGGGTCCATAGCATTAAGCTAGAAGTTGAATCATCACTCCAGCAGCAACTGCAGAACCAATCACTCCAGCTACATTAGGTCCCATGGCATGCATGAGCAAAAAGTTCTGAGAATCGCTTTCTAAACCTACTTTATTTGCAACCCTTGCAGCCATTGGAACTGCGGAAACACCGGCTGCGCCTATAAGGGGATTAATTTTATTTGTACTTAAAATATTCATTACCTTTGCCATTAAAATACCTGAAGCTGTACCAATTGAAAAAGCTATTATTCCAAGACCTAGAATTCCAAGAGTTTCAGGGGTTAGGAATTGATCTGCTGCAAGTTTCGACCCAACGGCCAAGCCTAAAAAAATTGTAACTATATTAATTAGAGAATTTTGAACAACTTCACTCAATCTTTCCACCACTAAGGATTCCCTCATTAAATTCCCAAAGCAAAACATACCAATTAAAGGTGCTGCACTGGGAAGCATCATTCCTACAAGAAAAACTAAAATTATTGGAAAAATTATTTTTTCTTTTTGGGAAACCTCTCTTAATTGAACCATGCGAATAGTTCTTTCACTATGAGTGGTGAGAAGCCTCATAATTGGAGGTTGAATTAATGGTACAAGCGCCATATAGGAATATGCAGCTACAGCAATTGCTCCTAAAAGTTCTGGAGCTAATATTGAAGAGACATAAATTGCAGTTGGGCCATCAGCTCCACCAATAATGCCAGTTGCTGCTGCTTGTTTGAGAGTAAATGAAACTATTCCGAGTTTATTTAAAAACAAAGCACCTATAACTGTTGCAAAAATACCAAATTGGGCTGCAGCTCCTAATATTAACGTCTTAGGATTAGCCAACATCGGACCAAAATCAGTCATTGCACCTACGCCCATAAAAATTACAAGCGGCGCTACTCCTGAACCAATCGCAACAGAATAAAAAGTATTTAAAATGCCTGATCTATATCCTAACTCTGCTGCATATTCATTAAGCAGCCACAACTGGGAATAAGAGGCAGTTTTTAAAAATGAAGATAAAGATTCGGAATCACCAATTGTAATAAGAGATAGAGCTCCAGCTACTTCTTCAGAATTTGAATAATAAATTAACTTCTCTATTGGGCTTAGTGCTAGGCCAATTTCCGGAATGTTTGTAAGGATCGCTCCAAAACCAATAGGCAATAGTAATAAAGGTTCAAATTTTTTATTTATAGCTAAATAAAGAATCACGAGCCCTACCACCAGCATAATTGATTGACCAGAAGTTAAGCTGAAGATCCCTAAATTTGAAAATATCGTTTCAAAATTCATTAGCTTTTAATTTCAAACAAGGGGGCTCCTGGTTTGACGGTGTCTCCAGGTTTAACGAATATTGTCCCAATAACTCCAGGAGAAGGAGCTTTGATTTCTGTTTCCATTTTCATTGCTTCTAGAATTAGAACAGTTGAATCCGCTTCTACAGATTCTCCTTCTGAGGCAATTGTTCTAAAAATATTTCCGCCCAAAGGAGCTTCGATAACTGTCCCTGTTCCAGATTGAATAGAGGGAGCAGATGCAACTTCATTGATCTGAGATCCATCGTTTATTGTTACTGAGTCATCTGCTCTTAAAGTTACAGAATATTCATGGTCATCTACCATCACTAAATATGAGGAATCAGTTAGCTCAGTTATTTCTAATGGCTCAGATTCAAAATAATCAGGGTTATCAATATTCTCTATATAGTTCAGTCCTATTTCTGGAAACATTGCATATATAAGAACATTTTCAATTGATGGTTCAGCTGTGATATTTTTTTCAGCGATCACATTTATAAATTCTGCTTCAATCGATTGAAAGTCATCGCTTAGCAAATCTGCTGGCCTGCATGTAATTACAGCGCTATCTCCGATACCTTCTTGTTGTAAATCTTTATTAACTGGTGCTGGAGTTGCGCCATATTCCCCCTTTAACAAAGATTTAACCTCGTTTGTAACTGTTGAATACCTTGAGCCAGATAGTATATTGATCACGGACTGAGTTCCAACAATTTGAGATGTCGGGGTAACTAATGGTATGTACCCTAAATCTTCTCTAACTTTGGGAATCTCATTAATCACCTCATCAAATCTATCAATGGAATCTTGAGCCTTAAGTTGATTCTCAAGATTCGTCAACATTCCACCTGGAACTTGTGAAGCTAAAATACGTGCATCAACGCCTCGAAGCGAACCTTCAAAGTTCTTATATTTTTTTCTTACTTTTTGGAAATGTTCAGCAATGGGGGTCAATTTTTCTAAATTTAAGCCTGTCTCTCTATTAGTACCGTCTAAGATACTGATCAATGTTTCGGTAGGTGTATGCCCATAAGTCATGCTCATTGAGGAAATTGAAGTGTCAATGTTATCCAGGCCTGCCTCAATTGCTTTTACGCCTGTGGCAACTGACATACCTGTAGTTGCATGACAATGCATATGGATGGGGATTTCAAGCTCTTCTTTAAGTCTAGAAACCAGCTCAAACGCTACATATGGTTTTAGTAAACCAGCCATATCCTTAATAGCCAGTGAGTTAGCGCCCATATCTTGGATATTTTTTGCAAGACCAAGCCATAAATCTATTGTGTGAACAGGACTGGTTGTATAAGAAATTGTTCCTTGAGCATGGCCCTCAACAGCAATTACAGCTTGTAAGGCTTGATGCATATTTCTTGGATCATTTAGCGCATCAAATACTCGAAAAACATCAACACCATTCTCTTTAGAGCATTCAACAAACTTCTTTACAACATCGTCTGAATAATGTTTGTAACCTAAAAGATTTTGCCCTCTCAAAAGCATTTGTTGGGGAGTATTAGGCATCATAGACTTAATTTTTTTAATTCTTTCCCATGGATCCTCACCAAGATATCTGATGCATGAATCGAATATTGCACCGCCCCATGATTCAACAGACCAAAAACCAATATCATCAAGATCTTTTAAAGCAGCCTCCATGTCATGATATCTAAATCTGGTTGCTAGCAATGATTGGTGAGCATCTCTTAAAACTACTTCTGTAACTCCAATTTTCTTAGACTCAGTCATGATCTAATGCCTCCGAGAACTTCTTTTATAATTTTATGATGGGTATCTTCTTCAGCAGCATTGGATGACCCTGCATTATTGGAATTTAAATTATTTTCCTGGATTGATGTTGCAAAGATAATTCTTAATACATTTACTGAAATAATTAGCAAAAGTAAAAAACTAAAGACAACAACCATGCCGTTGTAAAGCAGGCTAATCCCTGCTTGCATTAAGATATCTTGTTCTGTCATATTTTTTAATATATTGATCTAAAATCTTTGAATAGACTTTAGAGATTTTACACCAATCTAAGTACAATATTAAAATGTCTATTCATCCATATTTAAACCAACCAGGTATATCTATTTCAGCTCATAGGGGCGGAAGCATTGAAGCTCCAGAAAATACATTAGAATCATTTAAGTATGCTATAGATTTGGGTTCTGCATACATTGAGACAGATGTTCAGCTATCTGCCGATGGTATACCTTTCATCTTTCACGATGATAGCCTAAGTAGACTTCTTGGAAAAGACATAACCTTTAACTCTCTCCACAGCAATGAAATTAATCAGTTGAGATTATTTGAGTCATATCAAATCCCAACATTGGAAGAAGCATTAAACAAATTTCCTGGTGCTTATTTTCAAATTGATGTTAAAACAGACGAGGTTGCATTACCGACAATGCAAGTTATACAAGACTTAGGTGTATTTAACAGAGTATGCATTGCTAGCTTCAGCAGCAAAAGATTAAAATTAGTTAAAAAAAATTTTCCTGAAACATGTCTTTCAATGGGGCCAATGGAAATATTAAAACTTCTATTATCAAGCTTTGGTCTCTATAACAAAAAGGTTCAGGGCGATTGTTTGCAAATTCCTATCTATCACTACGGTATAAAACTTGTAACTAAAAGGTTTGTAAAATTCGTCCAAAGCTTAGGCTTAAAAATACATGTTTGGACAATCAATGATGAAAATACAATGCAAAAATTAATAAATATTGGTGTGGATGGAATTATTACTGATAGACCAAAACTTTTAAAAGATGTGCTATCTAGAAATTAACTACAGGCTTTTCAGCAACAATTCTCCAATTTAAATCAGCAATCTTAGCTTTTTCAGCATCTGTCCATGACTGACCACCGGTTTGCAACAAGTCCAGAGACTCTTCAACCCATACGGGCATTAATTTAATACGCTGTAAAAATCTTATAACTTTTCGCACTCCCCAAATTAGATTTCTTTTCTGCTCACAAATTGGCCACGCAGGGCTTTTGGAAGGAGCAGACAATAAAATCTTAAAGCCAGCTCTTTCTAGAGCACTGCAAACATCAGCTGGGTACATAGATTGAGTAGCGGCAAGTGTGGGTAGATAGCTTTTATGAAGGCTCGCATGCTCCTCATTCGTCCAATCGAAGTAAGGGGAAAGCAAATACTCTGAGCAAGCATACCTAGAACCTGGTTTCAAAACCCTAAACATTTCTTGAGCGCAACTATCCAATTCTTCTTTTTTGAAAAAAGGCCACACTGCTTGAATTGAAAAACAGCCATCAAAACTTTCTGAATCATAATCTAGGGGTTTGTGGTGATCGCCAACCTTAAAATGCAATCGATCGCTCATGCTGGTTTCTTTTGCCCAATCATCAGCGTTTTCTATTTGATTTGGATCGATGTTATAGCCTGATACTTCCCCGCCTGTAAGTGATGCAAAGTAATGAGCAATTCTTCCCCTTCCACAACCCATATCTAACAGATGAGATGATGTTGGGTTACTTAAATTAAGTTCATGTAAAAGAGCCTGTTCACATAGCAGTTGGTTACCATAGAGTCCTTGCGAATCATCAAGCTGCGGAGGTATATATAGTTTTTCTAGATCAAAGACTGAGAGCATATTATTTAAAACTTTGTAATAAGCTGCAACAGCCTTTGTTTCATCTGCTGTTTCAGTTTTTTCTCCATCTTGCATGCGCTGAAAAAATTTATATGCATCAATGCATGCTTGCTTGTCTTCTTTAGATAAAGTGATGAGTCTTTTAATGCCAATAAATGAGGTTTTGATTCTGTACCAACTCATAAAATAAATGATACACCTAAAAAATTAATCACGTATACAAATTAAGGTTTATTGAAAATCGTAAAGATTGATATTTATCTATTTGATTAATTTTGTAAAAATTTTGAAAAGATTTTTCTTGCAAAGATATACATTGGAATAATTACACATGAAGTAACAAGTATCTCAAGCCACGAATCAAATTGAAGAAGGTTTCTTATAAAGCCTGCTAAAAATAAGCTAACTAAACCCAGTAAACTATATAAGATAATTGAGTTACGGTTGAATAGATTCATGATTACTTTTAACTTTTAGAAGAATTATGGCGCCCATGATAAACAGTGCTGCTATAGGTATCAAGCCATATCTTGTGTCCTGAAAAAAAGTAACGAAAATTGCCACCAAAGCTGGGCCCATGAATGCTCCAGCGCGCCCAAACATATTATAAAATCCAAAATATTCACCGGATTCATCTTGAGGAATTAGAGTTGCATAAAAACTTCTTGAGATTGATTGAATACCACCTTGAATAGCTCCAACCATTGAAGCAAGAATATAAAATTCAATAGCATTAGAAAGAAAGGCAGAGTATCCAATCACAATAAGATATAGAGAAATTGTAAATAGCAAAGTATTTTTATCTCCAAACTTATAAGCAAATTTAGACCACAATAAAGTGGTTGGGAAAGCAACGAATTGAACCAATATGAGGGCAATGATTACATCGCTGCTAGGCAAGCCTAAATTAAGAGCAAAATCAGCTGCCATTGCCATAATTGTATGAACGCCATCGATGTATAAAAAGAAAGCTAGTAAAAAAATAAATACATTTTTCTTTGCTGAGACTGTGCGTAAAGTATTAAAAACTTTTAAATAAGCTAGTTTAAAATGAGATCCAGGTAAGTTAACTCCCCTATCTTGAATTTTTAATAGAATGGGAATTAGAAATAAAGTCCACCAAACAGAAACGCTTAAAAAAGACCATCTAACAGCATCGGACACGCTAGATAGTCCAAAAAACTCTGGTGAAATTGTCATGGCTGCATTGATAAGGAATAGCAAACCTCCACCTAAATAACCAAATGCAAAGCCATAACTAGATATTCGAGCGATATTGCTTTCATTAGAAACTTGCACCAGCATCTTATCGTACAAAGTATTTCCAGCTGCAAAGCAATAGTTAGCAATACCAAAAAATACCAATGCCTGAAGCCACGAACCTGCAGGAATAAAATACAATACAGCAACTGAGATAATGGAGATTGCTCCAAACCCAGTAAATAAAATTTTTGTAGTTCTGGAAACATCTGTAAGTGCGCCAATAAATGGTGACGTAAATAGAAGAACTAAATTAGAGATCGTTAAACCCCAGCCAAGATAAGCAGTTTTGACTTCAGCCTCAAGTCCAGATGCCCAGAAATCATTAAAAAATATTGGGAAAAAAGCAGCAATTACAGTCGTAGCAAATGCAGAATTACCTCCATCGTAAAGAATCCATGCTTTAGCTTCTGCTGAAAGCTTAGCTTTGCTCATACCAATATTGATTATTATCTAAAGATTTTTTAATCAAGCCTCTATAGATCAAACAATTTAAATGGCCTAGCGATTCACCAGTTGCCATAATTAAGTTGCTATCATCTATCTCTCTTTTAAATAGAACATCAAAAACATCAACAGCCCTCTTTGGGGTAGCTAGAACTGCATGAAGTTTTTCCAATGATTGTTCATGATGATTAATAAGTGTGTTGAGTCTTTTATGGGCGCCGATAAATGGTCTTCCATGTGCAGGCAACACCAACACATCCTCAGGTAATTTTTTAATAAGCTTATGACAAGAAGAAATCCAATCTTCCACTGGATTAGCATCCGGTTCTGTAGGAAATGTGCCAACGTGAGAACTAATAGTAGGAAGAAGTTGATCACCACTTATAAACATGTTTAATTCTTTAGAAAAGAAACATAGATGCTCCATCGTGTGACCACGACCCTCTATAGCAAGCCAATCGATACCGTTGATGTGAATGACATCTCCTTCTTGCAATCGATTGTATGATTGAGGTAAGGGATGAATGATAGAGCCAAAGAAACCAAATCTCTCTGTAAAGGATTTAATCTGCTCTTCTGTCATTCCAGCTTGGGTATAAAAATCTATCGCATCATGTGGAACGTTTTCACCAGTATCAGCTGATAGCATGCGACACTGAAGATAATCGGTTCTGCTCATGCTAAATGTGGTGTTATATTTTTTAACAAACCAGCCTGCCATGCCAATATGGTCAGGATGCATATGTGTTACAACAACATCTTTAATACTAAGTTGCTCTTGGTCAATTAAATTAACCCAAGCATTTTTAGTATCCTCAAGATGCATTCCTGTATCAACTATAGTTAAGTTATCTTGTGTGCCTAAACCCCAAAGATTGATATGGTTTAGAGACATCGGTAAGGGCATTCTTATCCAACGTACATGTTCATTAATCGCATGTAGACTTCCGGATTTTGGAACCACATCAAACGGAAAAGTTAATCTTGTTTCTGAATTCATTGTTGATTATAGAAATGCTAGGTGGTTATACTGAAAGAATGGATGAAGATACACAAACGATAAAAAGCTTAGGACTGTTTGTTTTAGGCATAGGTGGATTGGTTTTTATACTAGGCATTGTAGCTTATTTAATTATTTAACCCTTAACTTTCCAGGTTTGGTACCACGACGCAAAGCTTTTAAAAATGAATGAGCCTCAACAGGCTCTACCACATCATTATCACGAATATATTCACTGCTCCAAAACTCTTTCCAAGATGGAAATAGGTCATGAAAAAATCCTTCGTAGTTTTCTTGGCCTGGCCAACGCATCTTCTGATCACCAAGGGGGGGTTTGTTTAAATCAGTGGCATACCAATACATCGGAAGCCTTTTTTTAAAAAGCCATCTTCCATCAACTCGGTTATATGTATCCCAATATAGCATTTGCATGATGACCCAATCGGTCTCAGTTTCATGTTCATTTTTAGAATAAACCAAACCAATGGCTGAATCAGGTGACTCAAAATCTATGATATGGTTTCCAATGTGATGTGAGGTGCCAGTGAATTGATCTCTAAATGTTTTATCGGCCCATTGTTTTAGAGCTTGTCGACCAACCTCTTCTTTTCCAACTCTCACATCAGGAACAAATAAATTTACATGCATATCTAAATCACGCATATCTAGTGTTACGGAGTATTTGGCTGCAAGTTGTCGAATCTCATCAAGAGATTCTAATCGATCTAACCTTTCTTCAATATCCATTTATTTAGCCTGGAGGCCATGAAAGAGGCCTGCCGCTCATGAGATGCAAGTGAAGATGAAAAACACTTTGTCCAGCCTTAGCTCCATTGTTTGTAACAAGTCTAAAGGTTTCATCCAACCCAAGATCTCGCGCTACCTCTCCTGCAACCCACATTAAATGACCAAGCAACTCTTTGTCCTCTTCAGTTGCATCTGAGAGCTTTGGAATAGGTTTTTTTGGAATAATTAATAAATGAGTTGGCGCCTGCGGATTAATATCTTTGAAGACTAGAGATAAATCGTCCTCAAAGATAATATCTGCTGGAATTTCTTTATTAATAATTTTGGTAAAAAGCGTATCCATGAAGCTATATTAAAAATCTAAATAATCTTAAACCAACATAAAAAACTCCAACAGTCATTCCCAAAGCCAAAACGATAACCAGTAAATCTCTTAGAGATTTTAAAAATTTGCCCTCAGGAGAATTCTTTAATAATTGTTGCACTAAAAATAAAAGCGCGATAATGGATAAGAATAATATTATTAATGTAATCATGATTATTTAAATATAGAGCCTACTGATACCACAAGCAAGGCTAAAGCAAGAGCCCACAAAGAACACGCAATAATATCAGCAACATAAAATCTTTTTAATCTTAAATCGGTAATTCCAAGTAAAAATGGTACAAGAGGTCTAATTGCAGGAATAAATCTTCCAAATAAGACGGTATAGGGACCAAAACGATCTAAAAAATCTTGAGTTTTGGTAATTGCTTTTTGGCGTTTTTTAATAAACTTTGAACTGAGCAGGCTTGGGCCTATAGACTTTCCAACCAAAAAACCACAAACATCGCCAACGTGCGAACCAAGAAGAGCAATACCACATATCCATGGAAGGGTTAATAATTCAATGTTGTAAAGGTAGATACACAAGGAAAAAAGAATAGCGCTTGGCATAAAACTTCCTGTGATAATCATTGATTCCATAAAGCCAAAAAGAAAAACAAGCATCCATCCATACTCAGGATTGGTTTCTAAAAAGAGTTTAATTCTTTCAAAAGACATAATTTATTATTTCTTTTTATTAAAAAATTTTTCTACTGCTTTGAGGTTATCTTCAGAACCAAATAGCTTTTTCATAGCTTTGGTTTCCATGGATCTAGCTTGAGCAATATCTGTCTGCATAAAAGATTTTAATATAGCTTTTGTTTCGATAATTGAGCTAAGTGACTGCTCTTTTAAGGTATGAGCATATTTATTCGCCTCGCTTAAAAAATCCTCACCAACATATTTAGCCAAACCTAATTCATAGTATTTATTTCCATCCAAAGGATTTGATTCATAGAGAAGTTGAGCAGCTTTTTGATATCCCAGTGATTGAAATAATAAATAAGAACTACCAACTTCAGGAGCTAAACCAAGATCAGAAAAGGGATACTTTATCTTTGCGCTTGGAGATATAAAAATAGCATCAAAGTGAAGCAGGATCGTAGCACCACCTCCAACTGCTGCACCTTCAACAGCACCAATTAATGGTTTTTTAAAATTGACCAATGCATCGATACAAGTTTCAAAAGGTTCCTCATATTCAGAACCTCCTTCTCCTGTCATGCTGCTTAAATCTACGCCTGATGAGAATGTATTTGATGATCCAGTTACTATCACTGAAGAAATATTTGAATCATCGCTTGCGGTATTTAATGCATCTCTAAATAAACCCCATAACTCTGCATCAAATGCATTTTTAGTTTCAGGGCGATTAAAAACAAGAGTGCGAACACCCTCATTGGTTTCAACTAAAAGCTTGCTCACTTTCCTTTAAATTTTGGTTTTCTTTTCTCAGCAAATGCAGTCAATCCTTCCATCATGTCCTCAGTAGAGAAAATCGGTTGGCCTATTTCAAGTTCTTTTTCTAAAGCCTCAGCTTCTGTAAAACTTTCATCAACCTCTCTTAAAGATTTAACAATGGCTTGAATGGATAACGGAGCATTAGCACTTACAGTTTCAGCAATCTCCATGGCTTTATCTAACGCTTTACCATCATCAACTACATGGCCAATAAGCCCAAATCTTAGAGCCTCATCAGAAGATATTCTTCTTCCTGTAAGAAGTGCTTCGGCTGCTAATGTATATGGAATTTGACGTCTAAGCCGAACCGTAGAGCCTCCTAATGGAAACAACCCTCTTAAGGGCTCAGATAAACCAAAAACTGCGCTTTTACCAGCAACTCTAATGTCAGTTCCCTGTAAAATTTCTGTTCCTCCAGCAAGAGCAAAACCCTCAACGGCAGCAATAATTGGTTTAGACGGTCTATTATGACGGAGTAAAGATTGCCAATGTAGATCAGGAATTTCTTTTAGTTTCTCCATCATTTCAGCGTCTTCATTGCCATCTTTCATAGCACTTAAATCAGCGCCAGAACAAAAAGTTCCACCCGCTCCAGTCAAAACAGCACAGCGTAAATTTGGATCCTCATCAAGCTTTCTCCAAGCTTCATATATGGTCACAAGCATGCCAGGACTTAAGGCGTTTCGTTTTTCAGGTCGATTTAATGTAATCACCATAATGTGACCTTTCTCTTCTACTATCGCATGATCTATATTCATAATGTTCTCCTAACTAATCAAGTGATGATGAAACTATCCACATAGCAAAAAATTGTGCGGCACCACCATATGCATGACCCATAGCAACTTTAGCATCTTCAACCTGATGATCCTCAGCAAGTCCCATTACTTGAAGCGCAGCCTCACCAAATCTAATCATGCCAGATGCACCAATAGGATTTGAAGATAAGACACCGCCAGACATATTAAATGGTATCTCTCCATCAATCGCTGTTGCATCTTTATCGGTCAGCTTCCAACCCTCCCCTAAATCACAAAACCCAAGATTTTCTAACCACATAGGCTCATACCAAGAGAACGGAACATAGATTTCAGCACAATCAATTTCATTAAATGGGTTTGTAATACCAGCTTGATTATAAATATCTTTGGCGCAATCAATTCCGGCTTGAGGATTTACCTCATCTCTGCCTGCAGACAAAGTACCTTCAGATCTAACAGCCATACCTTTGATCCACGCAACATTTCTTGAGCCTACCTGATCTTTAGCAGTGATAACCATTGCACAAGCCCCATCAGATGATGGGCAACTTTCAAGATATCGCAAAGGCTCCCAAAGCATGGGAGTGTCACTCACCATTTTTTCATCAATACCAGGTATATGAAGATGTGCCAATGGATTTTTTAATGCGTTTTGTCGATCTTTAGCTGCTACTTTCCAACCAATATGCTCCGGTGCTTCATACCTTCGAATATATTCTCTAATGAATGGAGCAAAATAACCTCCAGCACCTGCATTGATATGAGGAGAATATGGGTAGCGAGGTGATAAGGCCCATGTCGCATTTGATTCAGATTGTTTTTCAAAAGTTACCGTAAGGACTGTCTTAAACTGTCCCGAGCAAACATGAGATGCAGCGATAACTGCGGTGCTTCCACCAACACTTCCCGCAGTATGAACTCGCAAGACAGGCTTGCCTACAGCTCCTATTGCGTCAGCCAAATATAATTCTGGCATGATGACGCCCTCAAACATATCAGGCGCTTTCCCTAAAATAACAGCATCAACAGCATCCCAATCAAGGTTAGCTGATAGCATGGCATTATCAATTGCCTCTCTTACCAAGCCAGCCATAGAAACATCTCGTCTTTTGGCATCATATTTTGTTTGCCCAACACCTATCACACCGGCTTGAATCATTTTTGCGTCTCCAAATGAACCAACATATTATGTTGCAAGCAAGGGCCAGAAGTTGCATGAGCCAGACCGTGCTTTAATTGATTATCCTTAAGGGATTCATAGGTCTTACCAATTGCATCAAGACCAGCACACATCATGACATTACCAATTAATGGACCACCCGAAAGATTGGTTGGTACGTCTTGGAGGTTTAGTAGAGATTTTAAAAAAGGTACTTCATGACTAAATTGAGTATGCAATTCTGCAATATCAAATTTTATATTTTCTAGATCTAATTGATTTATTGAAGCCTGCAAAGTAGCTGAGGTTGATAGATCCCTGGCACCTAAATTCGAAGATTCAATCCTGTGATCAATGCCCTCTATCCAAATAGGTTGATCTGTAAATTCATAGGCTTTTTCTTCCGAGGCAATAATCATTGCAGACGAGCCATCTGAAATTGGCGGGCAATCTAAGTTATTTAAAGGTGAAGATATCATCGCATGGCTAAAATAATCTGACTCGTTTATTAGATCAGTGATTAATGCGTTCCTATTATTTTTTGAATTAGCTCTTGCCTCAACAACTGTTGTAAGCATTTGCTCTTTAGTAATAATATTTTGATCAAGCAGAACTCTGGCTTGAAGAGCCGCCAAACTAACTCGGTCAGGCCAAAGAGGAGAAATATAATATGGATCCATTTGCAAAGAAATAATTGCATTCAAATCTCCAGGAGATGATTTACCAAATCCATAAATTAAGGCTGTCTGAGCATCGCCCATTTGAATTTTTAACATTGATTCATACATTGCCCAAGCTGCATCCATTTCAACATGAGATTCTTTTATAGGAGGGTTAGTCTGAATTGCAGATAAACCTTCCACAAAAGCAAAAGCAGCTCCCTGCAAATAGTCGCAACTTCCGGAGCACGTAAAATCAATATCCTTTTGACCAATCCCAAGATCATCAAATAGCTGATGAACAACCGGCATGATTAACTCAACTTCATTTAAGGCCCCTGCATTTTTTAAAATGGGATGTTGGGCATACCCAATTATTGCAACCTTTTTCATAATTCCTGAAATCTCAAAGTAGCAACGTCTATATCAGGCTCATCAATGGGCGCAAACCATTTGATATTTTCCAAAGAATGAGTCCATTCCTCTTTTGGCTTCCAGACAGCTTGAATGCGCATCCCAATTCTAATTTGTTCGATATCAACCTCTTGGATGAGGTGTAAAAATGAAATATTTGCTCCATCTAATCTAATCATGGCGCATACATAAGGGGGCACAATTGGATTACCTGGGATGGGAATATGCACAACGGTAAATGATTCTATGCAGCCTTTATCAGTTAATGGGACCTCAATATCAGTTGCAACACCACATCGGGGACAACTGCCTCTTGGTGGAACATAGACAGCCTTACATTTAGGGCAGGCCTGACCAACGATGTTACCCTCTTTAACCTGGTTTAAAAATCTTGTTGTTGCTGAGCCAGCCGTATAGAAATATTCTAAATTAATCGGTGATTCTGAATAATCTTTTGGTGTATCTTCTGCGCTCATTTTTCTAAAGTAAAAAATTTAATATCTGTAATTCTTTGTTCCTGGACTTCGGACCAATTGGCGGTCACCCTTGAACCAATACTTAGATCAGCTTCGTTGCAATTTGCAACCATGTGGAGCATACAGGTATCAGCTCCATCGAGCTTAATTAAAGCAAAGGCAAATGGCTCTTTGATTAAATGGTGATGTTGCGGAGTTTCAATCCAACTAAAAGATTCTACCGCTCCACCTGGACCAACCTCAACTATCTCTTTTAAGGACTCATGGGTTTCGGGGTCAAATTCAGCGGCAGGAGAAAAAACTTTGCCGGTACTACTTTTTGTTCCTAAAATTTTTTGCTCTCCAAGAGCTTCAAAAAACTTTGACATAATAGGTCCATTTGAGCGCTTGTAGTTATATGCAAGTTCAAAGGGAGCCCTTAGTAAATCTTTTGAATCACTCATCTTCTTCAACCAATATATTTTTAGATGTGTCTATTAAAACATGTTTCATTAATTTTCCAGAAGCATTTCTTGGTAAAGGCGAGTTCGTAAATTTCCACTTTGAAGGAACTTTAAAGTCTGCTAATTCATTACCAACCCATATCGCTAATTCATCATCACGTAATTGTGAATTTTGAGTAGAAACAATTGCCATAACTTCCTGCCCTAAGTCATCATTTGGAATTCCAATCACCGCTGATTCATCCACATGCTCATGTAAATCCAAAATGAGTTCAATTTCTTGGGGGTAAACATTTTCAGCACCTCTTAAAATAAGATCTGTCCGTCTTGATGAGATAAAATACAAAGAACCTTTTTTATAGCCCCAATCCCCTGTCCTCAACCACCTATCATTGGTTAGTGTACTTGCAGAGGCATCAGGATTGTCATAATAGCCCAGCATGACTGAAGGACTTTGAACATAAATTTCACCTTCGCTAGAATCTTGTGTTATCAACTTGCCATTTTCATCCCTTAATTCAATTTTAATAGTAGGCATAGGTGAGCCAGGTGATGATGGCTCAGTTCTTAAATTCTCTCCCCAATTTATGATTGTAATAGCGCCTGATTCTGTTAGACCATAACCATAACCAAAACTGTATTGAGAATTAGGAAATACTTCCGCGGTTCGGTCAATTAACTCTGGAGGCATGGGCGCTCCACCGCCTCCTACAACCAATACGCTTTCAAGTTTTAAGCGCTGAGATTTAGCCTCATCTAGCACTCTTTTAAGAGCAGTTGGAACAGCGCCACCCCAAGACGTAATACTAAATTTTTGTATTAATTCAATCACTCTATCTGCTAAGAATCTACCGTCGTAGACAAGAGTTGTAGAACCTGCAAATAAACTGGTGACAGCACCTGCAGATAAGCCTGATACATGAAACAAAGGTGATGTAAGCAAACTAGTTGGGGTATTCTTTGACCAGTCAATGCCATAGCTTGATGAAAGCTGGGAAACAGCAGCACCTTGAAGCATTTGAAGAGTTGAGTTAGCAATCATAGATCGATGCGAAGTCATAACACCCTTAGGGGTACCAGTTGTTCCTGATGTGTATAAAAGACAAGCGCATTCATCTTCGTCTATGCGAACAAAAGAATTTACCTCTTGCTCATAAGACATAAAATCAATATCTTCAAAAATCAAGATGGGATATTCAAGTTGCACAGAAATTCTTTCTGATCTTTTTTGATCAGCAACAATAATATTTGGCTGAGCAGCATCGATAGCTTTGAGAGCTTCGGAACCCTTCCACCAACCATTTAGTCCGCACGCAATTCCACCAAGACTAACAGTGGCCCAAAAAAATACAATCCACTCAGGGCAGTTAGCAGCATAAATAGCAACTCTATCTCCGGGTTTAACGCTATATTCTGATTGAAGAATATGAGCAGCTTTTTTCACCAAAGAAAGATGCTGAGTAAAACTGATAACTTTATCTTGATATATCAAATATGGTTTTTCACCATGACTTGCAGAAAGCTCAATAAAATCTACCAATGATCTAGGTCTATTTTTAAAAACATCCATCTCCACACCAAGCACATTTTCTTGGTGAATTTCAAAAAAAGATTGGCTATCTACTAAAGCTTGAATGTATTTATCGGAGTGCATCATTGAGATTTTACTATCTTACAAATACATTCATCAATCAACGAGTATCAACTGAATTATTTTTTGTCAATAATTGACATAAATATTCTGACATTGTTCGCAAACTCATGATTCGTTATAGTTGGTTAGATACAATTAAATAACTAAATTTTATATAAAAAAGACTATGTCAGATAAAAATAAACAATCACTAGCTGTAATTACTGGCGGTGCCTCAGGCATTGGATTAAGTACAGTCAAACGTTTTTTAAATGAAGGCTATGAAGTATTGATTTTAGATGCTAATAAAGAAGCAGGAGAGGAATCATTAAATAACCTTAAATCAGGTACTTGTAATGTTAATTTTTCACATTGTGATATTACTAACCACTCTCAAATAGATGCAATTTTTGAAGACTTGCATGCAAAAAATTGCCCGGCTCATGTGCTAGTTAATTGTGCTGGTATCAGCCCAGCCTTAAACCCATTGCATCAATATTCAGTCGAGGAATGGCATAGAACCATTGATATTAATTTACATGGTACCTTTTATGCTTGTCGAGAATTCTTAAAACTAGCCACAGCATTAAAAATTAACGAAGGATCAATTGTCAATGTTGCATCGATTATGGGAGTTAGAGCCAGTGCAGCCCAAGCCCCTTATGCAGCATCTAAGCATGCTGTTGTAGGTTTAACCAAATCAATTGCCCAGGATTATGCCACCATGAATATCAGGGCAAATGCTATTGGTCCAGGTGTAATTGATACCCCCATGAATACTGAATTAATGAAAGATGACAACATCATGCAATACATGCTTCAACGTATTCCTATGAAGAGAGTTGCAACGTCAGACGAGGTAGCCAACTTAATTTATTTCTTAGCTTCATCTGAGGCATCTTATATAACTGGATCCTACTACCCTATTGATGGTGGGTATCTTGCAAGTTGATATTTTTAAAAATAAAACTGCTCTGATCACTGGCGCTGCCAGCGGAATTGGTAGAGGTCTAGCATTGCATGCTGCAAAACTGCAGATGAATGTTGTCTTGATGGATCTCAATGAGGATGCCTTATACGAAACTCATGGCTTGATGCATGATTGTCCCTCCATGGTAATCAAGTGTGATGTTTCTAACCTTGAAGAATTTACACAAGCTAAAGAAAAAATTAAGGGTGAGTTTGGTATTGTTCATTACCTATTTAATAATGCGGGAATATTTTTAGAGGGTCGGGCCTGGAAAGCTGATCAGAAAAATTGGAAACGAATTATTGACGTAAATTTAATGAGTATAATTTATGGTTTAAATCTCTTTGTTGATGAGATGATCGCCAGCCAAGAGCGTTGCCATATTATCAATACATCCTCTATGGCAGGCATCATCGTTGGCCCTGCTCTTGCCCCTTATACAACGACCAAGCATGCAGTTGTAGGTTTAACTCGAACCTTGTATGAAGATCTAGCAGACAATGATAACGTTGGAGCATCCGTTCTTTGTCCTGGATTGGTTCAAACCAATATCATCGAAAGAGATCACCTTGGCTTAGATCTTGATGAATCCTCAATTGACCAGCACGAAAGCGCCAAGAACAACGCTCAGTGGCTTGCTGATGGTGTTAAAGAAGGTATGACTCCAGAAGACTTGGCAACCATTGTCTTTCAAAAGATTGAGGAAGATAAATTTTGGATATTAACTCATCCTGAATTTATCGAAGTCTATGAGAGCTACTCAAATGAAATATCTGCAAATAAAAACTAGTTAGTTTTTATAAACCTGTTTTTTTTAGAATTTCTTTAAAAGGAACAATTTTAAAGTTTTGATTCTTTAGCTCTT
>CABXNE010000020.1 GCA_902513515.1 uncultured SAR86 cluster bacterium | reverse complement strand
AATTGCAAAGCACATATAAAAAATTATCGATTTGATCTGGCGTCAGAAGAAATATATGAATTGGTTTGGTCAAATTTTTGTGATTGGTACATAGAATTTAACAAAGTCTCTATCCAGAAATCTGAGAACAGCGATCAAACCAACAATTTAATAAGTAATTTGATAGAAAACTTTTATAGCATCCTAGAATTGTTACACCCTTTCATGCCATTCATTACAGAGGAGCTCTCTTCCAAGTTGGCTTCACTGGCTAAAAAAGAAAAATCAGGCTTTTTAGTTCAGGGTGGTTTTGCTCATGTGAGACATTTAAATAAAAAAACTGAAAAACAAGTAGATGAAATCATTAATATTATTTCTGCTCTAAGGGTCATAAGAGCAGAAAATTCAACCATTAAAAATGAGGTCTTACATCTTATTATTTCAACTGATATGAGCCTTGAGATGCAATCTGTAGTTGCTAAACAAGAACTCATTATTGCAGGTATGACAAAAATAGATGGAATTGAATTTGCCGATGATATCCCAGCAGAGTCAATTGAGAAAACAATGAGTGGTTACAAGATCATTGTTCCGCTTGAGGGGTTAATTGACCCTGAAGAAGAATTAATGAGACTTCAAAAAGAGTTAGGAGATGTAGAAAATGATATTAAGGTTATTAGCTCAAAATTAGCAAATGATCAGTTTATTTCAAAAGCTCCTACTGCAGTTATAGAAAAAGAAAAGGTCAAAATAAAAGAAGCTGAAAATAAAAAAGTAATGATAGAAGAAAGTATTGCCAAGCTTTAGTCTTAATCTCCTTTAATTAAAAAATCACGGATAGCTGCGCCAACCAATGAAGGCTCAGCGTAAGTAATGTCATGCTTACCTCCCTCGATAACCAGTAACTCTGATTGAGGAATATAAAGCATTAGCTCTTCGCTGCCTTTAAAAGGAACAACGCCGTCATCAGTTCCCCAAATAGTCAGGGTTGGCTTATTTAAATTCCCAACTTCGCCAAACATTTCTTGGGTGTTAAATAAATTGAAATTGCGAGCTGTTGATAGCAAAGCATGAATGAAGCCCTTGTATTGCATCTGTATTCCTGCTTTTTTAATAAAATCTTTTTTTGATAAAGCCAATGGGTCTTCTCTGGGCGGCTCATCATTCTCTTCATTCCCTTGAAATACCACTCTAGTTCCAAAAACATTCAAAAACCATTCTCCTATTAAGGGCTTCATGATCCACCAATCTTTAGTAGGGTTTTCATCCATAAACCCTCCTGGAGCAATCAATGACATGCTTTTAACCTTATCTGGAAACTCTTTGGTGAAATGGCCTACTACAGGACCGCCCATTGAATAGCCAACTAAATGTACCTGATCATAGATTTGTTGAGAATCCAGCAATCCCTTAAGAGATTGAACAAAAACATCTTTGGTGTATTTAATCCTTGGTCTCTCAGAGTATCCTCGGCCATAGTGATCAAATACAAGGACTGAATAGCCTGCATCCAATAAAAAGCCTTTCATTCCATCCCAAACAAAATGAGGGGTTGAAAATCCATGCACCAATACAACTGTTTCATTGTTTGCAACTTGTTCCTCTGGATAATACCAGCGGTAATATAGATTGCCTTGTTCCAATAATGCCCAAGCGCCCTCAGTCGGAAGATCTGATGTGGTTAAAGTTTTAAGGTTATATGTTTGAACAAAGTAAGGAACCCATAAGAGTATAAGAATGATTGAAAGAGCTGTAAGAATGTTCTTCATAAATTTCCTTGCGCAGATTGAAAGGCTTTTAACACAGTATTTCTTGTTTCTACTGGATCAATAACGGCATCAATTTCTAGAAAAGATGCGGCTTCAATTGCCTGGCCAACCTCATACATTTTAGCGACAAGCTTATCAAAGAGTTCTTGACGCTTATCAAGATCTTCAAGACTCTCTAGTTCTTTTTTGTATCCCAGCTTAACAGCACCTTCAATTCCCATGCCGCCAAATTCTCCTGTTGGCCATGCTGCTGTGTAGACAGGATTATGAAGGCTGCCTCCAACTAAAGCCTGTGCTCCTAACCCATATCCTTTACGAAGAAAGATAGCTACAAGGGGAACCTTGATGTTTGCTCCTTGTTTGAATAGAGACGCCATTCTTCTCACGGCTCCACTCTCT
The DNA here is from genome assembly GCA_902513515.1 of uncultured SAR86 cluster bacterium. Taxonomy (GTDB): domain Bacteria; phylum Pseudomonadota; class Gammaproteobacteria; order Magnimaribacterales; family D2472; genus D2472. Next base: position 20,733 of record CABXNE010000020.1, on the reverse strand, counting down.
TCACTTGCCGGACCAACCATGAATCCTGGAGTATCGGCAAGAACAAGAATAGAAAGATCGTGATCATTACAAATAGATATGAACTCTGCAGCTTTTTCAGCAGACTCAGAATCGATCGCGCCTCCAAGCTTTTGACAATCACTTGCAAGGAGAGCAAAAGGCTTACCCTCTATCCTGATAAAACCTGTGACAATGCTTTGACCATAGTTTTTTTTAAGTTCTAAAAAACTATCTTCATCGGCTACTGTATTAATAATATCTCGAACCTCATAGGTATAACGTCTGTCCTCAGGCATGATATTTCGAAGAATTTCTTGATCATTAACAGAAAATTCGCTGACAGGACCTTGAAAATAAGAAAGGAGTTTTTTTGCAATTAAGGTTGCCTGTTCTTCATTTTCAGCTACATAGTCTACGACTCCATTTTTCTCATGTACTGAAACAGGGCCAATGTCAGTTGGCTCAAACAAACCCAGCCCACCCCCTTCTATCATCGCTGGACCAGCCATACCAATCCATGAAGTTTTGGTTGCAATCCTAAAATCTGAACAGCCAAATAATGCAGCATTGCCAGCAAAACAATAACCATTATTCACTGCAATTTTTAAAGAGCTTCCAGACAATTGAGCCCAAGTAGAAAAAGATGGTATGTGTAATCCAGCCATCTGAACTAACACATCAGTATCTCCGGGCCTGCCGCCACCTCCTTCTGTAAAAATTACAATCGGGAGCTCAAATTTTTTAGCTTGATCGCATATTCGATCCAGCTTCAAGTGATGAAAAGCGCCCTGGGTTCCAGCCAGAACAGAATAGTCATAAATAATTGCAACAGCTTGAGAACTTTCTGATCCAACTAATTCTGAATTGACAGAGCAAAAACCAGTAATAATGCCATCGGCATTGGTCTTATCTTGAAGCTCTTCATAGTCTCGACGACTGCGTTGGGCTGCGACTGCAAATTGACCGAACTCTAAAAAACTATCTTCATCCACTAAATGAACGAGGTTTTCTCGAGCAGTTCTATATTGGTTAGAATGTCTTTTTTCAGTTGAAGATGCGCGAAATTCATCAGAGCTTTTTTCAACTCTACGAATGAATTTTTCAAATTCTGGTCGGTTTTTAATAGCCATGGTCTCCTATGCTACTAAAAAAATATCCTTTCGGGTAAAACTAACTTGCAGTATGTTTTTTAAAGGCATCGCCAGTAAATTTTAAGACTTTTGCTCTGGATAAAATTCTTGGCAAAAATGCAAACTTAGAATTGCCTTTGCCAGGCACTATATAGTGTTTATTTTGTAAAAAAGCATCCAAGGTTTCTTGGGATACTCTTTCACATGTATCTCCGACCTGGCCAGCTCCCTTCAATTTACTAATTCTTTGCTTAAGTCGATCGGATGATTTCTCCGAAGCGGTGTTTCTGAAGTTTGAATCAGTAGCTCCAGGACATGAGGCCATCACTCGAACATTGCTTTGTGCATACTCATATCGCAAAGCTTCAGACAGCATTAAAACATATGCTTTAGTGGAAGAATAAACAGTTGCATATGGAACTGGCAAAAATGAGGCGGAAGATCCTATATTGATTACTCCACCCTCACCTTTGTCTACCATAGCCGGCATAAATAAATGACAAAGATCTGTCAGAGAAGTTATGTTTAGTTGAATCATGGCTGCATAATCATCTCTTTGGAACTCTCCAAATTGGCCCCATCTACCATAACCTGCATTATTAATTAATAAATCTACATGAAGACCTGCAGCAAGGACTTGTTGATGCAATCTTTCACCTGAACCCGGTTGAGCCAAGTCTTCAACAAAAACATGCGTCTTTCCTCCCTTTCCTTGGATCTCCTGTGCTAAAGCATCTAATTGCTCTTTAGAGCGAGCGGTTAAAATTAACTTAGCTCCTTGTGCTGCAAGATCAATGGCCATGGCTCTGCCAATTCCAGTTGACGCACCAGTTACTAGCGCTATTTTATTTTTATATGTATCCATTAATCACTCCTTCAAATATTAACCTTTAAGGCAATTTTCAATCTGTTGAATCTCACTATCAGATAGAAGATCTTTTGCCTCAGCCTCAATACATTCTTTTAACTCAATTCTATTTTTAACTCCCAAAATTACAGATGAAACTCCTTTAGTGCTTAAAGCATACCTGTGAGCTAAACTCGCGGGCGATTCGCCCCAATCAATCGCAAGATCCCTAAAAGGTTGGGCTTTATCAAAATCATCAAAATCACTTTTATCAAAACCAGACTCATGGGGAGACCTATCCATTGAAGAGGTTAAAGCCCCAGCCTGAACTGCTCTGATTGCTAAAATTGGAATATCCAGCTGTTGGCACTCAGATAAAATTGCTTGAGGATTAAAGGCCTCTGAAACATAGCCAATAGCTCCGGCAGAATTTAATGGATTAATTACACATTGAACTGCGCTAGGTGCTTGGGAATGGTTTAAAGCTTGAATAATTGCCTCCTCTTGTCCAAGCCCGCCAATCCCCCAATGATCTATCTTTCCCTCTTTCTGTAGTCGCTCAAAAGCTGGAACAGCTGCATTAAAAAAACAACTTAAAGTAGTTGCACTTTTTGCCCGCATCTCATCAAACTTATACAGCTTGTAGTGATCTTCGATTAATTGAGAATGAAGTAAAAATAAATTCACCTTTTCTAATTTCATGTTATCCAAGCTTCTAGTCAGAGAATCATTTAACTTATCGTAGACTTCAGTATCAGGGAGAGTTCCTAATTGGCACTTGGTAGTAAAAAATAAATCGTCTGCATCCGAGCCATTTAAAGACTTTCCAATGATTCGCTCAGCCTCACCTTTTCCATACATAGGTGCGACATCAAAATGATTAATGCCATGATCTAGAGCAGTATGAACTGTTTTGACTGCTTCTTCAGATGTTGTTTCGCCCCATACTTGGCCGATACCGCCACCACCAAGCGTTAAAGAGCTAATCTTTGAATAAGGTTTGAAATCTCTATAGTTCATAGCTAGATTTTCATTTCAATCTTAGCTTCAACCATTTTTAGATATTTCTTTTGGGTTTTTATTTCTTGTAGAATTTTTTCTCTATGCTCTTCAAGCATCGCATTTCTCTCTTTGAATTTTGCCTTACCCTGCTCGTAAAGATCTCCATATTCTTTGATTTGCTTTAAAGACATGCCAGTTCCTTTTAAGCATTTGATAAACCCAATTCTTTGCAAGTCGTCGTCATGGTATTTTCTTCGACCAGCAGAATCTTTTGTCACATCAGGAAGCAAACCTTCTTTCTCATAATAACGAAGAGTGTAAGGGGTTAAATCAACTTCCTCTGAAGCCTGACCAATAGTATATAAACTCATCTTAAGTGTTCCTCTTGATCCATAACATTTGCATCACCAGCACCACTATGTAAATTAAGAAAAAGGCTGCATAAAAACCCATCAAAAGAGGATCGGTTAATGTTGTTATTACAGGATCACCAACTGGAAGACGTCTCAATCCATCTGTGATGGCTGGAATAGAGTGAAACAAAAAGAGTGAGGTATAACAAAGAGTTTGGAAATATGGCGTCAACCATCCAAAAAATAATCCCTTTTCATTAACCCTTCCAACAATTAATGCAAGCAATGTTAAAACAGCTAACATGTGGCCTACGCCAAATCCACCCTGCTTATACAAAGTGAGTGCGGTAACAGCGGCAACTAAAGTACAAACTAAAAAGATTTTTGCAGATGTATTCTGAGAGTCTATAATTTTATATCTGACTAAAGAATAGAATCCGCTTAACAGCGCAAAAATTCCCATAAAGGTATGAAACCAGCCATAAAGTGACATCTCTGGCATTGTTTTCTCCCACAAAAAAAATTAAGAGGTAAGTCTAACAGTTAAAGTTAACTCTAAGTCAAGAAAATATATAACTAACCTAAAATTTAAAAGATTGCAAAGCTACCAGAGGCTTTGGCAATAAGCTCCTTGTTTGAAAGAATCTCACTTTCAAGAAAGGCAACTCTCCGACCTTTCTTTATAACTTGAGTATGACAAATAAGATCGAAGTGACCAGCGGGTTTTAGATACATTATTTTTATTTCAAGAGTAGCGCAAAACTCTCCGTCTTCCAGGGTTGAGAAAACAGCAGCTCCCATGCCAGTATCAGCTATTGAGTATATAACTCCGCCATGGACAACATCATTTGGATTTAATAAATCTTTTTTAAAAGGTATTTTGCAAATACTCATACCTGATTCGATTGATTGAATTTCTAAACCCATTAGGTCTGCATATGGGAAATCCTTTCTATATTGCATTGTTTGTTAACCTTTAATTAATAATAACTCATGAGATCAATTGGTAATTGACCTTATGGCCTCATAGCTGGGCTTTAGTTGACCATACATCTTTTTATAGACTTTGTGATACAGATCATTATAGATTTCTTGATTGGCATCTATAGGATCAAATCTGTCACCTTGATGAGTCATCTTATCAACTGCAGAAGAAAAATCTGGATAAAGACCAATTCCAACAGCGCTTGCGATAGCAGCACCCAAAGAAGATGTCTCAAAAGTGTGTGGTCGAAAAACACTCATGCCAAAGATATCAGCGGTGATTTGCATGATCTCATCACTTTGAGATCCACCACCAGATACGACCAACCGAGAAATAGATTTTCGACTTCTTTTTTCTAAAAGCTCTTTACTTTCTCTTAAAGCGTAAGTAAGTCCCTCTATCATTGCGCGATAAAGATGTGCCCTTGTATGATCTTCGTTAAAACCAATAATAGCACCACGGGTTTCTGGTCCGTCGCCATTAGAGGGTGACCAATAAGGTTGTAGCATTAATCCTTCCGAGCCCGCAGGAACTTTAGCAAGCAACTTATCAAATAATTGTTCAGTCTGTTGGTCATATTTTGCTGCTAGTTGCTCCTCTTGAAGCCCAAACTCCTTTTTAAACCAACTCACCATCCAATATCCACGCTGCACCATCATCTCAATATTAAATGTATTAGGAATTACACCGGGATAAGCTGGATAAAAAGGGATTGCCTCAAGATATTTATCAGAGGTAATATTCAGTGTGGCTAAGCTACCATAGCTTAAGCTTCCTGTTTCATTATCAATACAACCAGTTCCTAAGACCTCACAGGCTTTATCCGAACCGCTGGCAATCAACGGCAATCCTTCAGGTATGCCTGTTGCATCTGCAGCTGCTGCAGTAATTTCTCCTAGCGATGACCCCGCTGGAAAAACCTTCGGCAACATTTCTGGTCGAATGGGCATAGCCCGCCACTTCCAGTCTTTTTTATCAGCCCACTGTTGGGTTTTGTATTCAAATGGAACAAATCCAACAGTACTAGCAATGGCATCATTATATTGACCAGTGAGTTTGTAATTATGATAACCAGATAGAAGTAAGAATTTGTGAACTTGCTTCCAGATCTCAGGCTCATTTTGCTCAATCCAATTAGCCTCAGCTTCAGCATGCATTAAATCTACCAATGGCTTGGCTCTGATCAAGCTCATTAAAGCTGATTCTAGTTTTCCTAATTTAGGTTTTGTTTCTACTTGTCGCTGATCCAGCCAACTAATAGCGGGACGCAATGGTTGATTATCTCCTCCCATTGGAACCACCGTAGCACGCTGCGTGGTTACTGAAACAGCTGCAATCAACTCCTTGGGTATAGATAGCTTTGGCCACAATCCTTGGCAAGCTTGACAAAGTGAATCCCAGAAATAGTCTGCATTTTGCTCTGCCCATCCTTTCTGAGTAGAGAAATAAGGCTCAATCTCAACTTTGCTTTTTGCAATAAGCTGGCCCTCTCCATCAAAAACCATGGCTCGGACACTCTGAGTTCCATTATCAATACTCAGAAAATACTTTTCGTTTTTCATAACAACCCCATCTTAAGCATTACTAGGAAGACTGTAATACTTTTTCCAAATTGTTTCATAGCGAGTGACTTCTTCTTGCCATCGTTCATCGTCCCAGTTGTGATTGGATAAAAATAGTTCTTTTAAAGCAGGATAGAGATTGCTGCCACCATTGGGTAGACACATACCTAGACGGGTTCTTCTAAGCAAAAGATCATCGAGATGCTTTACAGCTTCATACGTTATCGCCCACCGGCATTCGGCTAAAGAGAATTCAGTTGCATCAAGATTATGCTGTTCATCTGGTGAACTTTCATTCAGAAGGTCAACAGCTTTATCGCCATATCGACCGAGCAAACGTTGAGCCCAGCTAGAATTTTCAGGTGACAGCGACTGGGCAGTTATTTTTGGAGTTAAGAAGACCCGATCATCAATAATTTCTTTAGCTGTTGGAAGATTATCTTTGGCTGCTGCTAGCGCATCTAATGCGATCAATCGAAAAGTTGTGAGTTTGCCACCGGTAACAGTAATTAATCCGTTATCGGACCAAACAGCATGATCTCGACGTTCCTTTGAAGGATCTTTACTTTTTTCCGCACCAATCACGGGGCGAACACCAGCCCAAGTCGATAATATATCACTGCGATTTAGTGTCTTACTTGGAAATTGACTATTAAAAGCCTTTAATAAGTAATCTACTTCTTGATCAGAAATTCCAGCCTCAATATCTATATCTTCATCATGATCTATATCTGTAGTACCAATAACTGTTGTTCCCTCCCACGGATAAACAAACACACCTCGTTTATCATCTACATGCAGAAAAGTCATAACATCAGAGATTGGAAATAAGGATTTAGCAATAATGATATGACTACCACGCAATGGCCTGATACGAGTCTCACTATTAACAACATTTCGAAGTCTATCTGCCCAGGCACCGGTAGCGTTAATAACAACTGGAGCATTTAACTGAATCGAGTCAGAATGATTGCTGTCTTGAATGCTCACACCAGAAACTTGACCATCTGTTAACAATAGATCATCAACTTTTGTGTAATTTAGCGCATAACCACCATCATCAATACTGTCTTGTAATACACGAAGAACCAAGCGAGAGTCATCCACCATGGCATCTGTATAGCAACTGGCTCCTTGAAGTTTGTTGTCATCCAGGCCCTTAAAACGCTCCAGCAATTCCTTGTTGTTGCAGTATCTATTATCTTGAGCGCCAGCAAAAAAATCATAGATGGTTAAAATGATCTTCATGGCTATTCGGCCAGGAAATTTACCCTTTCTGAAAGTGAAGTAAAAAGAAATGGGGTCAACTAATCCTGGGGCTTCTGCTAATAGTCGCTGTCTCTCTTGAACTGATTCTTTGGTGAGTTTTAGATCGCCTGCAGCAAGATATCGCAAACCTCCATGAACCATCTTAGATGATCGACTTGAGGTGCCCCATGAGAAATCTTGTTGCTCAACTAACAATGCCTTGTAACCTTGACGTCGTGCTTCACGAAGAACCCCGGCACCAGTGATACCACCACCAATAACAATAATATCCCAATCCAAATGCTCACCATTGCGCATTTTAGATAGAAGTTGTTCGCGATTAGTAAATCCCGTCATGATGGGTTACATCTCATTATCAGGGAGTAATTTTCCTGGATTCATTTGACCATTAGGATCAAATTGCTCACACAAGCTATTAATTGCAGCGATGCCAAGCTCACCTTTTTCGGCAGTTAAATAGTTCTTATGATCACTACCAACACCATGCTGGTGACTGATAGTGCCGCCATGAGCAACAATCTGCTCAGCACCAGATTTTTTTAACTTCATCCATCGATTCATTCCCTGTTCATAGCTTTCGCCTATGCGAAACAAATAAGTAGTATAAATACTAGATCCCTGACCATAGACATGAGATAAATGAGTATAAGCATGAACTTGCTCATCCTCATCATCCAAAGCTGTTCGTATTGCTTGTTCTATATTTTCTGCAGCTTCAGAAACTTTTGACCAATCAACAGCTGTCTCCATGGTATCTACAACATAGCCTTCTGCGCCTAACGGATCGCGAAGATATGGAGCGCGGAATCGACCATGAGCCCAGCTCTCTCCAAGACCAGATTCATCTGCAACACCGCCAAGATCAGAGCAGTGATCAAGCGCTAATTGATAGGCAGCATCACAATGACGAGCAGAGCCAGTAACTCCAAATGTCATCATCACTTTACCTTCGCCAATGCCTTTTTCAGATAATGATTCCTCTAACGAAACAACTCCGCTATTGTCACTGCCCGCGCCCATGTATAAAAGACTGGTTGTCTCAAGCGGGTTGCTTAATCGCACCATAGAAAGAGCAACTCGCTGCTGAATCAGCTCTCTTGCAGCACTAATCCCAATTTCCCAAGAAGGGAAAAAGACGACTTGAAATTTTTCTTTCTCCGGCAGAGGAGTTATCCGCACAGTAACTTCAGTAATAATGCCTATACGACCTTCAGAGCCCAGAATCATCTCACGAATATCGGGGCCGGCTGAAGAGGCTGGAATAGTTGGAATTGTCATGGTGCCATTAAGAGTTTCAATCCTGCCCCCAGCAAACATATTTTCTATGCGTCCATAATGAAGTGATTGTTGTCCACTTGATCGACTTGCCACCCATCCACCTAAGGTAGATAGCTCCCAAGATTGGGGAAAGTGCCCTAATGTGTAGCCATGTTTTTTGAGCTCTTCTTCCACAATAGGACCCGGGGTGCCAGCGCCAAAGGTAGCTAATTGACTTTCAGTATCAATACTCAACATAGAATTCATTTTTCCCATATCTATTGTCAATAGCGGCTTTTCGCTTGTCTCGGGATTAATATGACCTACCACTGATGTTCCTCCACCGTAGGGAATAACCACTAAATGATTTTCTTTGGCATGAGCCAGAAGCTCTCTCACCTGCTCTGATGATTCTGGAAATGCAACACCATCTGGAAATGTATCAACATTGCCGCTATGCATTTCTAACCAATCTGGCAAACTTTGACCACGAGCATGCCGAACTCGTGTTTCTGGATCAGTTATTATTAATGGATGGGCATCAAGACGAGTGTTTGGTACTTTAGAAATCACATCATTTAGGGTTGCCTGAGCAAGCGCGTTGCCTGGTCCAACGAGGGCTTCCAAGAGCGCGCGAAGACCATCACTAAGTTCCATAGTCAGATCACTATCTTCATTCCCCCAACCATTCCATAAACGCATTGATTTCTCCTAATTAGATTACCTTAATCTCTTTTCAAGCAACTCTTGCCTCTTGGCCCATTCATGAGTTACTTTCATCCCCTCTTCGAATGAAACTTCAGGCTTCCACCCAAGAATCCGTTCAGCTTTTTTAATTGAAAACCAACTCTTGGTTGAAAGCTGTTTTACAGTCGATGGCGAGGCTTCATTTAGGTTACCCATAAGATCAGCCACTTTTGATGCAATTGCAGATATCCTCAAAGCCAGTTTTGTGGAAACGAGCATGGGTCCTTTTTTACCGAGCCAATTATAATGAGGGGTGAAATAGTCTTTGGTAAACATATAGCCCTCGCAAGATAAATTAAAAATTTCACCAGCTGCATCTGGATGCCTTGAGGCCATTGCTATACCTCGAACTAAATCATCAATATAGATGGGTCTAAAGAAACCCTCTCCTTTTTCTGGAAGCATAAACTGGTTTTTAGCAATTGCTTCTAATGGAGCAATAATCCAAGGGCGGCTACCCGGACCATATGCATCTCCTGGACGAATTATCACCACTTCTATTTCGTCATTGGTCTGCTCGCTTAAGACAACATGCTCTGAGGCTAGTTTTGTCAGCACATAGCTTCCACCATCGGCATGCACAGGATGAGTTTCATCTAACTCACCCTCTGCTGTATTTCCATAAGCCACGATTGATGAAATTTGCACGAAACGTCGAACTTTGTGCTCTTTTGCTGCTTGAATTAAATTGCGAGTTGCTAAGACATTAACACGCCACATATCAGAATCTTGCATCGCATTAGAAACCAATGCAGCTGTGTGAATAATCACATCGCATTCTTGTAGCTGCTGACTGATCGTATCTGGTTGAGATATATCACCTTCAAAAATATCATCACCATTACCAACAAGATCAACACCTACAACATCTTGACCCTGATTTTGGTAATAACGCATCAATGACCCGCCAATGAATCCATTCGCACCAGTTATAAGTATCTTTTTAATAGCTTGTTCGCTCATATGAAAACCTTAACAAAATAATTCTAACTTTTCAGTCCATATTCTTTCTATAAAAAGCACCGAAAATCTTTGTTATTAATGACTTTGAAAAGAGACGCGTAATGATTGTAGTGAACTTATTAGCAAGGCCAGGAACTACAATATCCTTACCAGCAAAACATGCTTTTATACCGATTTCAGCTACATCTTTAGCTGACATCATCATGCCAGATGGAATGCGAAGAGTGGCACCTTGATCAGGGTTGTCCATCATTTTTGTAGCGGTATAACCAGGACATAATGCAGTTACCTGAACCCCGCTATTTGCAGCAATCATTTCATTAGATAACGCTTGAGAGAAAGACACAACATAAGCTTTTGATGCAGCGTAAACATTCTGATTTGGAATAGCCATCCAACCAGCCAGTGAGGCCACATTAAGTATATGCCCGCCTCCATTAGAGGACATTTTAGCTGCATATAAGTGAGTCAAAGCAGTTAGAGCTAGCACATTAACTTGAATCATTTTTTCTTGAGCTTCAAGACTGAGTTTAGCGAAAAATCCATTATGAAGAAGCCCAGCATTATTAATTAAAAAATTTACTTGTAGCCCTCTATCTTCAATGCGTTGAAATAAATTTTGAGCTGCTTTGGGCTCTGATAGATCAGCTGCCATGACAGTGCATTCAACTCCAAATTCATCACTCAATCTAACTGCTAATTCATTAAGCTTTTCTTCCCGACGAGCAACAAGAATCAGATCATAACCACGGCCTGCAAGGATCTCCACAAATTCAGCTCCTATTCCATCGGATGCTCCTGTGACTAATGCAACATTATTTTTAGATGTATTCACTATGAAATTATCTTAACTTTAATTTAACCAAATTGGTGAAGACCAAGCTCTTTCTTGAATTGTGGCTGGTATATCTGATCTTGGTTGTTCACCAGCTCTAACTGCATCCCATGTGGACCATCTACACACTGGATTCTCCAGAACTCTGGAATAATAAAATGCCTCTTGATCTGCTTTAAATTCAGGGTCCTGCCATAAAACCTTCATCTCTCTAGATCCTGAATCTGCGCTTATAGAGCAATCACTTAAATCTACCCATGCTTGATTATCAGGACAACGATGAGTTTTCGGGTCAACACTTAGCCCATCAGAACATGCAATATCAAACACTTGCTCTTTTTGCTCTCCATCTTCAAGCCAGCCTTTGATAATTTGAGTTCTTTGCAATGGTGCGCCTTGAGGGTCAGCTATTGCCCAGACTAAAAAAGTTGGATTTTTATTTTTTTCGATATTAAGAGTCCCTCCCATTGGAATGCTTCTTGCATAAGCATCTTGGATGAGAGAAAGATCATCAAGATTTGAATTCTCCAAATCATAGCCAGCAAAGAATCTAACTTTCATTCTAGGTCCGCTGGTTGCAAATGTTTCCTTGCGTTGAAAGGCATCATAAATAGCCTCACGAGTGTTTTCTTCTGCCCAAACTCCCGCAAGACCCGATGCAGCAAATTGGACAAGTCTGTCACTTGCAGAAAAATAATTTTTTCCATCTACTTCCTTGAGTATATTTGGTCTCATAATTTTTAAAAAAGTTCCATAAAGTCTATTAAATGGAATTGAGCCTCTTAGCTCAGCTGTTCCATCTAACATGCCAACCTTAGAAAAATACAATTCTTCACTATCAGAGGGTCCTCCAACATGAGAGTCACTTGACCCTATCAAACCAAATTTAAATGGATTGGTTAGGCCTTTTTCAGCAAGAGTAAGGCCTCTAAGATATGCATCTCTGACATAACCACCCCTTAGATTATTTACCAGTTTCTCTGCCTCCACTCCAGTTTTAGCTTCAAAGGCTGCCCACTCATCATTCTTTGAAAGCAATGGATGTGTTTCTGAGGTTCCTTTGACCTGAGTAATTTCAACTAAAGGTTCATTAAGGGCACGATTTTGCGCGTACTCCTCATCAATTGGCCCGCCGTGGTAATCATTTAAAGAAAATGCGGCTCCCCCAGAAATATTAGTATTATGAGGGATAGCTAGGCTCTCAACACCATTTGATCTTAGTTGATTCATCCAATCCCACAAATCCTCAGGATCTTGACTATTATTTCTTGTAAAAAGTTGAGCAGGCAAATTTTTAGTATCCTTAAATATGACGTTTCGATGCAAATAATTATTATAGAGATCTAAGCTGGGCGTATATTCGTAAGCAGCAAAAGTAGTAAAAGTGCCTGGCATATATGCATCATCTGCAGCTTTAATGGTTTTCTGCCAAACCGTTCTACCAACTTCTAAAATAAGAGACAGATCAATACTTCCATCTTCAAGCCCTGCTCTAACTTCTTCACCAAAAGGCCGAAAAAGACCCTGCCTTTTAATAAGAGAAAAAAATCCCGTACCTGCGGATTCATTTAGATTATGGAGTGGCTTCGTAAATTCATACTGAGAAAACTTAGAAGTTGTATCGGCCGCCTCCTTCATTAACCCCATAAATATACCGTGATCAGTTACGGCATAAAAATCTAAAGGTTTACTTAATTGAATGAGGTACCCGCTTGGATGCTGTATTGGATAACCTTGTGCATACTTATATGCGTCTGCAGGTGTACTAATTGTGCCAAAAGTATAAGCATCAAATGAATTTTCTGTATGGACATGCAAATCTCCATAATAAGCATTTTTATTTGGGTTGGGTAAAGATCTAGGCTGAATTTGAACTTCCAATAATGGCTTGTCATGCAAAGATACTTCTAAATTTGTTGATTTATTTGAATCTGAGCATGATGCGACAATCAAAACAAACGCAACAAAAAAATTATTTTTAATTTTCATACCTATTCTCCTAAACGTTTAAATATTTCTTCTTTTAAAAGCCACATTCTATCCTGTCCCCAGACATAAAATGGATTGCCCCCATCCTGGTCAGTAATCTTAAAACTTGGAACCCCCCAACAATTTCCTGCATACATATCTTCAACATTATCATTGAGAATTTTTTTCCATCGCTTGGTGTTTAAATCTTTTTTAATTACCTGCCAATCAAGCTCAAGATCAGTTACCACGTTTTCTAAAAAACTTTCATCGCCTATATTAATTCCATCTTGAAATGATGCTTTTAATAATACCTCTATATATTCAAAACCTTTACCTGCCTCATCAATAATTGGAAACAATGAGTAAGATATTCGTGCTGGTTTACCGATGGGGGAATAAATGGATTTTACTTCATGGCCATGTCTTCTGCCCTCTCTGGCAGCATCAGAGATAATATATTTTGCTTTGAAGGCCGGAATTGTCATCATACGCATGAGCATGGGTAATACAGGCTTTGTAATAAGATTAATTGGATAGTCTTCTTGCATTTGTCTAATTCTTTTGGTGCTTACAAAAGTGTATGGGCTGTTCAGAGATGGGTAGTAATATAAATTTACTTTTTTATCTGATGTAAATTGTTTGGGAGCTTTTAATTCTAGGGGGCAAATGTTTTCAGTTTCGTGAACTTTCTTTGCTCCTAAATCAGCAAGCCTCTCTTCTAAATATGGTAAACGATCTACTCCCCAGTAAAGTTCTTTCTCATAATAAAATGCTGATCCAAAATAGTAACCCTTAGCATCTCTAATTTTATTGCCTTGGATTAAGTTTTCCTTAACCTCAGCCTTGGTTGCAAAATATGTTGAGGATAATTTATCTAAAGCACTTATATCTCCCTCCCACAAAGCAGAGCTTACTTTATTTGATATTTCGATAAGATCTTCTGATTTGACTGCAGTTAAAATTGAGTTTGCTTTTTCTACTAACTCTTTTGCAGGATACTTATCAGCCTGAAAATCAATGTTATAAAAAGACGCAATTCGATATACATCTTGTAAACAATAAATGTTATATAAAGAAGGTTCATGAACTGTTTCAAGATTTTCTTCGCCGACTAGAATGAACTTAAGAGTTATTTCATAGGAAGATATTAATTTCTCAATACATTGAATGGTTAGATGGGAGTAAGGATCATCTGCTTTATGAAAATACAAAACTTCGTGGGGTCTGTTCGCAGCTTGTCTTTTAGATTCTGTTTGCTTTCTAATCTGTTGAAATGCTTCAAAACTAGAAAAAGAATTCATTACGTGATTTCTAACTTTATAGTTTATTGTCCGTCTGGACATAAAATTTCTAAAAGCTTTTATCATTTTAATATTCTCAATTACTAGTCTAGATCACTTGCATCATGACGTTCAACAAAAATAAGTTAAAATAAATAATATACATAGGGGAATAAAATAAAAATGAACAAATCTTTCATAGGTCTAATAGTCGTTTCAACGATTTTTTTAATATACGCAACTGGGTTTTATACAAACTTTCAAACTGATTCAGCTTTGGAGGTTATAGACTTTTCAATAGACCAGCCGGAAATTGAAAATAGCGTGCCCCCTAATCCAGATCGAATTCCACTTTATGGTGACTTACATGTTCATACAAAGTATTCATTTGATGCATATATTTTTGGTGTAACAGCTACTCCTTATGATGCTTACAGATATGCAAAAGGTGAGACCATTAAGCATCCTTTGGGTTTTGATATGAGATTAAGAGAGCCTTTGGATTTTTATGCAGTTACTGACCATGGCTTTTACATGGGAATGATAGAAAATTATGCCGACACATCATCAGAAATGTCCAAAAAAGAATGGACTAAGCCAATGCACAACATTAATAGACCTGAAAATGTAACTACTGAGTCTCTGGGTGAAAGAGCAGATCTTTTTAGCTCTGTTATAAGCCAAGCAATAGTCCAACCTTATCCATATTGGCATCCAAAACTTTGGAAAGCTTGGTTCACTAACAACATTCAAGTAGCTCTTCAATCATTCGATTATGATGTCCACAAATCTGCATGGGCAGATGTTGCAAATGCAGCAGAGGAATTCAATAAGCCAGGGAAATTCACTACATTTATTGGTTATGAATTCACAACCTCAACAGATGTTGAGGGTGGCAATTTACATAGAAATGTAATCTTTAATTCTTCAAAAGCTCCAATAAGACCTTGGACTAGAATTGACTCTTTAAACCCAGAAGACCTTTGGACATGGATGGATGGTTTAAGAGATAAGGGTGTCGATTCTTTGGCCATGCCTCACAACAGCAATGGCTCTAATGGCCAAATGTTTGAGGTTGAAACATTTAGAGGAAACCCAATCAGCATAGAATATGCTGAAAAGCGAATGCGAAATGAGCCTGTTGTTGAAATTACCCAGGTTAAAGGAACCTCTGATACTCACCCACTTCTTTCTCCAGATGATGAATGGGCAGATTTTGAAATCATGGATAAAAGAGTTGGAAGCAGGCCTCCAACATACAGTATGCCCCAAGGAGGCTATGTCAGAGATGCATATCTAAGAGGTCTAACTTTAGAATGGGAAGGTCGAGGTAATCCTTATAAATTTGGTCTAATAGGTTCAAGTGATACTCATACTGGTGCTGGAGGATTTGATGAGAATAATTATTGGTCGAAAGTTGGAGTATTAGATGGAACTGATATGAGCAGAGGAAGTGTACCTTTAACTCAAGATAGAATTGAACAACTTGAAGAATATGCTGAGCTTTATGATCAGCCTATAAGCATTCAGGATATCGAAGGGAGAACCTATGCAGATGTTGGATTTGATCAATGGAGTGCATCAGGCCTAGCAGTTGCATGGGCAGAAGAAAATACTCGAGATTCTATTTTTCAAGCCTTCAAAAGAAAAGAGACATTCGCTACAACAGGCACCAGAATGGCAGTCAGATTCTTTGCTGGATATGACATGCAGTCAATTGATATAGATTCTGAGGATATGGTTAAAAATGCCTATGCAAAAGGTGTCACCATGGGTGCAGATCTATTTAGCAAGGATAATCAAACACCACAATTCTTAGTTTGGGCTCAGCGTGATAAATTAGGAGCCCCGCTTCAAAGAGTACAAATCATCAAAGGATGGGTTGAAAATGCCTCTGGAACCCCGAAGGAGAAAGTTTATGATGTTGCATGCTCAGATGGGCTAACAGTGGACCCCGTAACTAATCGCTGTCCTGATAATGGCGCTAAGGTAAACATCAACGATTGCTCCATCTCAAGTGATGTCGGAGCGGTCGAGTTAAAAACTACTTGGGTAGATCCTGACTTTGATCCAACTATTAAAGCTTTTTATTATGTTCGAGTTTTAGAAAATCCAACATGCAGATGGTCTACATGGGATGCATTAAAAGCAGGAGTCAAACCAAGACCTGATCTAGATGAAACGATACAAGAACGCGCATGGTCTTCTCCTATCTGGTATATACCAGAGTCGAGACAGCTAGATATTATTCCACTGTAAATCTAAGGAAGTACAGTGAACCTGAGAATAGTTGTATTTTTTGCTATTGGATTAATAATTTTCATTCTTGATATTGGATTTAATTCTGAACAGGACTCAAAAGATATATATATTTCAGATCAAGAGTTAACCAGCCTTCTTTCGGCATGGAAGTCACAAGTTGGAAGACCTCCAAGCGATGAAGAGATCGTTAGTATTATCAATAACTTTGTTCAAGAAGAGATTCTATACAGAGAGGCATTGCTTTTAGAGTTAGATCAAGAAGATCGAATTATAAAAAGAAGATTGGCTCAGAAAATTACTTTTTTAAAACAAGAAACGATTCCAGATGATCCCTCGCAAGAAGAATTAGAAAATTTTTTTGAGCTCAATAAAGATAACTACTTTGTTCCAGCAACCTACTCTTTCTCACATCACTATTTTTCAAAGGAGTCTAATGCCAAAGAAATAGCAGCAAAAGCTTTCAATGACTATAAGACTAATGGGACTGAAATAATAGGTGATCCCTTTTTTTTAGGAAAAAACTTTTATCAAAAAAGCGCAAATGAAATTAAAAAAAATTTTGGTGAGTTATTCTTTTCAACTATCGAGAATCTTTCTTTGAATGATTGGTCCGGGCCTCATGAATCTGTTTTTGGTCAACACATTATTCTGTTAAAGGAGATTAAAAATGGATTCTCTCCTCCCCTAGAAAAAGTACTATTAAAGGTTCAACAAGACTATCTTTCGCAAGCCCAAGACAAAGCGATTGATGAATATATTAATGAAATACGATCTCAATACAGAGTCATAATTAATCCAGATTATAAGTTCTAATGACTTGTAAGCTCGCTAAAATATTAGTCATACTTTTTTGTTCAACTGCACTATTCTCTCATGAGTTTAATCCAGCCCACCTGGTCATAAATGAGCTAACTGAAAATGAATACGAGGTTAGTTGGATGTACCCAATTAAAAATATCGGTGCTAGAGCAGAAGTTTTTTTTCCTGAAAGTTGCAAGAGAAAGAGCCAATTACCCAGTCAAAAGGGAAAATATCTAGTTGAAAAAATATCGTTAAATTGTGAAAACTCTCTGAAAGGCCAAATAATTTCAGTCAATAATCTGAGTGTACTCACAGATGCATTGGTGACAATCACTCACTCTAATGGAGAGGTGTTTGAAGGGTTAATGAACCTCAAGAGATCATCAATAGAGATCCCATTTAAAGAGCAGGTTTATCCAGTTGGATATTTCACTCTGGGTATTGATCATTTATTAAGTGGAAATGATCATATCCTCTTCATACTAGGATTACTTTTTTTAATTTCTGGATTTTTAAATGCAGTTAAAACAATTACAGCTTTCACTTTTGCTCACAGCATTACCTTGGGCTTATCAGTATTTGAGTTGGTGTCGCTACCTCAAGCTACTGTAGAAGCTATTATTGCCCTTACTATCATTTATCTTGCATTAGAGGTTAGTGAAAGCAAAAAATATAAATCTACGCCCTGGCTCATTGCATTTGGCTTTGGATTGCTGCATGGATTAGGTTTTGCTAATGCCCTAACGGGAATTGGTATTGGGAATGAGCAGCTGCTACTTTCTTTGCTGTTCTTTAACCTGGGGATTGAAGCTGGTCAGCTTATGTTGGTCCCAATATTTGGATCAGTAATATGGCTTGCTCACAAATTTAACTTGTATAAACAATCTGCCACCCTCACCTCATTGATTTTGGGTGGCATGGGTTTTTTCTGGCTTATCGACAGAGTAACTGGAATCTTGGGGTAAAACCCAAATTACAGAATTAGAAATTACCTAATCTCTTTCCAATAATTGCATCCGCTTCGTTCATGATCCCATCGATTAACTCTTTTACTGTTGGAATATCGTTGACCAATCCAGCAACCATTCCGCAAGACCAAGCTCCAACTTCCATTGTGCCCTCATGCATGATTTTTGGATAAACACCGGCAACCTCATCAGCTATATCTTGAAAAGTTAATTGATCCCCTAATGCAGCTTCTTTTTCCATAAGGCGCTCTACAGCTTCATTGTTTAATACTCTTTCAGTATTTCTCAGAGAGCGCATAATTAATCTCGTATCTAATTCAGATGCATTCACAATTGAATCCTTAACATTTTGATGCACAGGAGCTTCTTGAGTAGCTATAAATCTAGTGCCCATATTCATACCCTCTGCTCCAAGAGCCATGGCTGCTACTAAACTTCTTGCATCAGCCATGCCACCCGAGGCAACAAATGGAATTTCAAGCTCATCAGCAGCTCTTGGTAAAAGAATAAAATTAGGTATGTCATCTTCACCAGGATGCCCACCACATTCAAAACCATCCACTGACACTGCATCACATCCAATGGATTGAGCTTTTAAAGAATGTCTTACTGAGGTGCATTTATGAATTACCTTGATACCAGCTTCTTTAAGAGCTGGTAAATACTCAGCAGGATTTCTACCTGCTGTCTCAACAATTGGAACATCTCCACCAATAATTACATCTACCAATCCTGGATAATCTGGAGGAGTTAAGGAAGGTAAAAAAGTTAGATTCACAGCAAAAGGTTTATCGGTCATCTCCTTACAACGAGCTATCTCATTAGCAAGCTTTTCAGGCGTGCCTTGAGTTAAACCAGTAATTGTTCCAAGACCACCTGCATTTGATACAGCAGCAGCCAGTTCTGCAAAACCAACATGATGCATACCACCTTGAATAATAGGATGTTCAATTCCGAATAGTTCTGTAATTTTAGTTTTCATACTTTCTCCTTTTTACTTCATATCTACTGGTGTTAAAAAATCTTCATATTGCTTTTGAAGTCTCTGCATTCCTGATATCCACCTATCTCTGTCATTACCCTTTCTTGAAACATACTCAGCTACTTCTGTATGAGGTAATACTAAAAATTTTTCTTCAGCAATGCATTTTAAAACTTCTTGCGCAACCACGTCTGGCTCCATCATTCCATCTACACCTGCAACGCCTGGGCCCTGAGCAGTCATAGCTGTTCTTACAGCTTGAGGACACAAACATGAAACACCAATACCCTTTTCACCATAGGTAATTTTGACCCATTCAGCAAAACTTACGGCAGCTGCTTTAGTAACTGAATAGCCTGCTGCTCCTAACTGAGTCAAAAGCCCTGCTGCTGATGAAGTATTAACTAAATAGCCTTCTCCTCTTTCAATCATCTGAGGTAGAACATGTTTAGCTGCAAAGATATGAGATTGAACATTCACATCCCAAATATTCTGCCAATCCAATGCTTCAACTTCAAAAAACCCTGGTACACCTCCAATCCCCGCATTGGAACAAAAAATATCTGTGCCGCCAACATGTTCATCTGCCTTTTGGATCACAGTTATAATGTCCTCTTCATTACCAACATTTGCCCGAACAGCAACACCATTAACTGAATCAGCTGTTTCTTGCGCTCCCTCAAGATTCATATCTACAGCAATAACTGATTGAGCTTCAGCTTGGTGGAAAGCCTCACAAAGGGCCCTTCCAATTCCACTAGCAGCACCAGTAACTACAACTCTCTTGTTTTTGACATCCATTAATTGATCTCAGTAATTATTATTTCATCTGAGTCTAATGGCAAAACGACCATAGTGCCATCTTTAGAAGAGCTCCAATCTTTTCTAACATCACTAACTCCACGAAAAAACATTCTCTCCATTAAATTATTTCGTGGCGCTGGAGTTAGATGATAAAACATTAAATGATCAACATTTGCTAAATTAGCAGCTTGAGCGGCTTCGATGGGTGTTGCATGATAGGTCTCAATATCATTTAAAATCGTTACTAACCCTTTTTGATCTGCTAAAGCATTCCTCATAATGGCTAATTGATGATTTGCTTGGGCCTCATGAAATAACACATCGGCATCTTTAGAATGTCTAATTAAATTTTCACTATAAGCTGTGTCACCGCTTATCACAATTGACCTGCCCTTGTAGTCAAATCTATAACCTAAAGCTGGTTCAACTGGGTCATGAGGCACCCTAAAAGCTGTAACCTTTAAGCCGCCTTGATCAATAATGACAGGGTTTGATAAATCTATTGGAAAAGGATTAAACCCAGCAATATCTTTTGGTGCTATTTCATCGCCGTGATGCTCATGTCTAAATTGATAATCAAGTTGATACGCATCTTCAAAACCCCGAGTTACTAGCTCAACACCCTCTGGGCCATAAACATCCAAAGGTTTTGTGTGAGAGGAATTAATCCATGTCATTAAATGAAGGTCTGCAAGATCTGATATGTGATCTGAGT
>CABXNE010000019.1 GCA_902513515.1 uncultured SAR86 cluster bacterium | reverse complement strand
ATTTTATTCTCATCACCGAGATGATTAATATTCTTTAAAATATTTTTATACAAATTTTTTTCTTTCTCTACAAATGTGACATGCTCAGCACCTCTAGATAATGCCTCCAAACCTAAGCCGCCAGTACCGGCAAATAAATCAAGACAAGATTTATTCTCCAATTCAAATTGAAGCCAACTAAACAATGTTTCTTTAGCTCGATCAGAAGTTGGTCTGAGGGCTGGCGTAGCTTTAAAAACTATTCGATAGCTCTTGTGTCTACCTCCAATTATTCTTATGCTTGAAGTGTTCAATTTTTACAATTTTTACTGAGTATAAATTATAACGTCTATGTCTAAAGAACAATTTATAATTGCAATGAGATTTTTGGCCTCCTCTGTGAGTGTTATCTCGACAAAAGACCAATCTGGTAATCTATATGCAATGACAGCATCCTCTGTTACATCGTTAACAATTGATCCGCCATCTGTCTTAGTGTGTGTTAACAATGCTGCCAGCATTTACGATGCTCTAACTTCAGGAGAGAATTTGTGTATCAATATTCTTCAAAAAACTCAACAAGAAATTTCGAATCTATGTAGCTCAAAGGAACTTGAATCAAAAAGGTTTGAAAATGATTTTTGGGATCTAAGTAATACTCCTTTTATCAAAAATGCTCAATCAAACATATTCTGTAAAGTTGAAGAAACGATTGCATACCATACCCATAAAATTGTTATTGCTAGTGTTGAAAGTTCTCAAAGCCTAGGTAAATTTAATACCCTCATGTATGCAGATGGAGGATACCTAGATTAGATGAGATATTTATTTATTCTGTTATTTTCATTCTCACTGCATTCAATAGAATTATCTCCTGGCACAGACAATGCTTCCGTATATTTTATTTCCCCAAATGATGGAGAATCCATTTCAGGAAAAGTTACTGTACGATTTGGCTTAGAAAACTTTGGTGTTGCTCCGGCTGGAGCTCAAATTATGCATACAGGCCATCATCATTTAATTATTGATGCAGATTTACCACCACTTAATCTCCCAATTCCAGCTAATGACAATTATGTTCATTTTGGAAAAGGGCAAACAGAAGTCGAAATTGATCTATCCAAGGGAGCTCATACGCTTCAATTGTTGTTGGGAGATTTTAGGCACATGCCTCACAATCCACCCATCTACTCTAAAAAAATTCAAATAACACTAGATTAAAAATCTAAGGCCATTGTTAAAAAGGATCTCAAATCTTTTGTCACAATTGACATTGCATCCCCAGCATTAGTACCAATAGATTCATCAATTTTTGTATCGCCAATTAAACCCACTAAGCCATGAACTTGTGCCCAGTGACGAATACATTGTCGACCCAGGTCTGCGTCAGAAATCCCAGGATTTAATTCAGCGATTATTTTGATTAACTCATCAAAGGCTCCAGATGCGGCTTCTAACAGCTCAGGAAATTCGACTTTATCTATAATAGGGCTATGCATTAAATCATAAGTATTTTTTCTTTCCAATCCAAATTTTACATAGGCAAAACCCATCTCAATAAATCTTTCTTTCGCTGTCATATTTTCATTTTGAGTGGTTGCTTGATTTAAGATTTCTGCTAGTTTTTCAAACCCTCTTTTGGAGACCTCAGCAAGAAGATCTTCTTTGGTTTTAAAATGTCTATAAGGTGCTGTTTGGGATACATTTGCTTCTTTAGCAATAGATCTTAAACTCATATGATCATGACCATTAGCCTCACACATTGAGCAAGCGCTAGAGATTAGCTCCTCTTTTAAATTGCCGTGATGGTATTTCATAAATTATTTAATGTTGACAGCGAACACATTAAATATATACTATGTTTACGCTGCTAACATTATCAGCATAGCATATTAAATTTTATGAATAAATTTTTGAATCTTTCGTTTTTTTTGCTTTTAGCTTTTGATTTATCATCTAACGCTTCTTTGGAAATTACGACGATTGAAATTCAAGATTCATACAATACCATCCAGCGCTTTCCAGGAAAGATACTCCCATTAAATTATTCTAAGTTGGCTTTTGAAGTTCCAGGAAAGATTGAAGAAGTTAAAATTGATATTGGCGATGCCGTGCAAAAAAATGAAATATTGGCAGCTTTGGATCCTGCGGAGATGCAGGCAAACTTAAATCAAGCCCAGGCACGATTTGATTTAGCAGATCAAGCCTTGAATAGGTTTAAAGATTTAAAGTCGAAAGGGTTTATCTCTAATCAGGAGTTGGATCGAGCCAATTCAGAGTTTCTCATTGCTAAAGCACAAGTAGATTTATACTCAGTCAAACTAGAACAAACCTTTATTCGCGCTCCATTTGATGGATATATTCAAAATAGATTTCTTGATTCTGGGACTGTCATTAGTCCAGGAGTGCCAATTATAGAAATCATTGATTCAACAGTTGTGGAGGCCCATGTCTCAGTTCCTAGCTATATTCTTGAGAGTTTGGTAGAAGGAAATTCTTATAATTTTTTAATCGATAAGAAAATTTTTCCTGCAACACTTAAGCGGTTTACAAAAATGAGCAATCAAGGATCAGATAATAGATTATGCATATTTGAATTCGACACTTTTATTAGCCCGGGATCTATTTCTTACCTTCAGCTCCAACAAGTGAAATCGACGACTGGCGCCTGGGTTCCTCTGAAATCTCTTTCTCAAGGCACTCAGGGTTTGTGGAATTTATATACGGTTTCAAAAGATAGTAATAATCAATTGAAGGTTGCTAAAGAAATTGTTGAATTAATTCATGTTGAAGGAGATAACGCATATATTTCAGGAACTATATCAACTGGAGATATGGTGGTATCAGGCGGGGCTGAGAAGGTTATTGAAAATGAAATTTTAAAAGTTAACTAAATCATGTTCCTGCTCAAGATTTTATTTGATCGACCTCGGGTTTTCAGTCTACTTTTAGCCTTTATTTTTTTAGCTGGCATTTTTTCTCTTAGCACTCTTCCCAGACAAGAAAATCCAGAGCTTGCTCAGCGATGGTCATCAGTGCAAAGTATTTATCCTGGGGCCTCACCAACAAGAATTGAAACGCAAATTTTAGAACCACTTGAAGCCAAGCTTAGAGAGGTATATGAGCTTGATGAAATTATCTCATTTGCTTCTCAAGGATTTGCAACCACAGTGTTGGCTATTAAAGATGAGGTTCCTCCATCTCTTATAGAGCAAGTATGGTCTGAAGTTCAAGATAAAATGGATCAAGCATCATTTTTGCTGCCTCCAGATGTTAAACCACAATTAATTAGAAGTAGCGGTCCGCCTATAACCCTTCTTTATTCATTAACTTGGAATGGAGATGGAAAAACTCCATTAATTCTTTTATCACGTGTTGCAGAGGATCTTCGACAAACCCTAGCCTATGTCAGTGGTTCAGATAGAAGTCATACATACGGAGCTGCTGATGAAGAAGTTTTAGTCGAGATAGATAATGCTAAATTGTCTGCGCTAGGCTTATCTTTTCAAGAAGTCGCACAAGTATTATCCGGACTTGATACAAAAAAACCAATTGGACAAATTTCACAGAATGGAAAAGAGCTTCTTGTTAAATCAAAAGATAATTTAACCAATATTTCACAAGTAGCCGACTTACCAATTAAGGTTTTTAATGACTATGAGATTATTCGATTGGGTGATATTGCGACTATATCAAAAAATCCTAGAGATCCGCCAGAAGAACTTTCTCTTTTCAATGGTGAGAGATCTGTGTTGGTCAATATTAGTGGAGCTTTCTCACAAAGAGTAGACCTCTATGTTGAAGATATTGAAAAGGTAATCGATGAATTTAGAGATCAATTACCATCAGAAATTTTGCTCGAGAAAGTGTATGACGAATCATATTATTTCAAGGAAAAATTTAATACCTTATATACAAGTATTTTATTTGCAATCTTGATTGTTGTCGGGATTAGTTATTTTCTCCTAGGTTTTAAATCAGCGCTAATTGTTGGATCAGTTATTCCTCTAACTATTTTTTTGGTGTTATTTGGCTGCACATTGCTTGGACTGCCATTGCATCAAACTTCAATGACTGGAATTATTATTGCTCTGGGGTTGCTGATCGACAACGCAATCATTGTGGTTGAAGATTTTAAATATAGACTCAGACTAGGCCATTCTAGAGAGCAAGCTTCATATGAAACTTTCCAACATCTATGGATACCCCTTGCAGCGGCAACAGCTACAACAGCATTATCGTTTTTTCCGATCGCTGCCGGAGCAGGCCCTAGTGGAGAGTTTGTAGGGGGCATGGCAAAAACAGTAATTCTTTCGATTACTTCTTCGCTATTCCTTGCGCTTTATATTGTGCCAGTTCTTTTAAATTATTTAGATCAAATAAAATTTTTTGAAAAGGAAATTTTTGGTGGTAATGGCTATTCAAATGAAAAACTTGTTCAAAGATATAGATCTGTCCTAACTTGGTCATATGATGTTCCGAAAAGAGGAATAATGATTGCAATGATATTGCCCGCATTGGGCTTTATATGTTTTCCATTTCTAAAAGCAGATTTCTTTCCTGAGCTTGATAGAAATATGTTTAAGGTGTTGGTAGAGCTTCCGCAAAATTCAAATGTTAAAAGTTCTGAAAAAGCAGTATTGGAGTTAAGGGATTCCATTGCTAAAAGTGGGATTGTGCAAGATGATTTTTGGTTTATTGGTAGGAGACTACCAAGGATTCTCTATAACGTTGTTGGTGGTGATACAGCCCTGGGTGCCAATAATATAGCTCAAGGTGTATATATTAGTGCTTCTTATAAAGAAATGACTGAAGTCTTGCCAAAACTTGCAAAAAGACTCACTGCTGAAAACCCTGACTTAAAAATTATTGTGGATAAATTTGATTCGGGCCCACCTGTAGATGCAGCGGTTGAGTACAGCATTCATGGGCCTGATCTAGATATCTTGAGATCTTTGGGAAAAAAATTAGAGTTAATTGTAAGAGATGCTCCAGGAGTTTTCTTAACCAAAAGTGGGCTTGCTGGTGGAGCAACAAACTTGGAGTTTGCCTTTAATGAATCCAATCTTGCTTTGGGCTCAATTTCAGGAGATTTTTTTATTAATGAGTTAGCAATTGCAAGTGAAGGCGCGGTTGTTGGCACCATGCTTGATGGAAATAAAGAGCTATCAATCAAAATACGAGGATCGTCAAATGATTCAATAGAATCAACTCAATTTTTATCTGTACCTTCTCAAGAGGGTTTTGATTATTCTTCAAATTATGGAGATTTTGAGGTAACCAATCAGGCTAATTTTGTTTCTCGTGATGCTGGCAAGAGACAAAATAATGTTTCAGCATGGATCTGGCCTGATCTACTTCCATCTCAAACTGAAAAATATTTGGCAGATAATTTAGAAACCTTTAAAGCTGAGCTTCCGCCTGGATATGCTTTTCAGGTAGGGGGAGAAGCTGAGGCAAGGGGGCAATCTCAGTCTAATATTTTCTCATCAGCTATTTTGTTTTTTATCTTAATAATCATCGCATTAGTCGCAGCATTAAATTCATTTAGGCAAGCAGCCTTAATACTAAGTGTTGCTTTTTGGTGCACAGGGTTAGCATTTTTAGGCCTAACAATAGGCCAAGCTAATTTTGGATTTATTGGTTTAGTTGGTGCCATTGGGCTAGCAGGCCTTTCTATCAATGACTCTATTGTTGTTTTGTCTCACATTAAAGAATCAAACGCCAATTCACCAATTAACAAAGAAGAGCTTGTTGAAGTAATCATTAGATCAACTCGACATGTTATCACCACTTCGGCAACAACAATTGGAGGGTTTATGCCTTTATTGCTCACCAGCATTTTCTATGGACCATTGGCTTGGGCAATGGCTGGTGGGGTTATTGGATCAGCAGTCATTGCTTTATTTTACATTCCTGCCTGTTATGCAATTTCAAAAAAGCTATAAATCAATAGAACGGGAATGGATAAAAAGTTTAAATAGGGAGGGAACGATGACAATTCTATTACTAATACATATCCTAGCCGGAACAATTGCACTGCTTAGTGCTGCTCTAGCAGCCTCATCTAAGAAAGGTAAAAAACTTCATGTTCTTTCGGGTAGGACATATTTTTGGTGCATGGTTGGTATTTTCTTAACAGCCATTCCGATGTCGATTATCAGTAGCAACATCTTTTTATTTTTAATAGCTATCTTTTCTTTCTATTTAGCTTTCGCAGGTATGCGCTTCGCTCGAAATAGAAAGGGTATCGCAACTACTTTAGATTGGATTGCTATTAGCTTAATGATTTTATCAGGACTAGGAATGTTGATACTGTCTGCAATTTTCTTCACTAATGATAACTCGCAATACATAGTTCTTCTTGTTTTTGGATTTCTAGCTAGTCGTTTGGGTTATGCTGATTTAATGAGCTATAAAAATAATATCGCTACAGGAAAAGAGAGAATCTCAAGGCACTTAACTAATATGATGGGAGGAACTATTGCAGTTATTACAGCTGTTTTAGTTGTTAACCCTCCATTTGAACCCGAATGGGTATGGTGGGTGCTTCCAACAGCATTAATAACCCCAGTTATTTTCTGGTGGAATAAAAAAACCCTCAGCTAATGACTAATTAATTTAAGGAGTAAGAAAAGAGAATCCAACAGTAACCTTCAACGTCGTTCCAGCACCCATTGAACCTATAGATTAAATATAGATGTTAAAATTATTGAAATTGGAGAAATGCTATGAGAAGAATAGTGACCGGTCATAATGAATCTGGTAAATCTGTGATTACAATTGATGGTCCGCCTGCACGCTCAATTGGTGAGGATGTCGGAGGCCTATTTGAAATTTGGAACACTGATGGCATGCCAATTGATACAACGGATAATGTTGATAGGGCGGACTCAGAAATAATTTTATCGCCTCCAGCCAATGGAACAAAGTTTAGATATTTTCAAATTAATCCAACCCCTGAAGGTGTTCCTTGGGATGTTTTACAAGATCTTGCAGCCGAGGCCTTTGATCGAATTGGAGCAGCTCATCACAGAATCGATACCTCCAAGCATCCCGCAATGCATAAAACAAAAACCATTGACTACATTATTTTATTGAAAGGCGATGTAAGTCTCTTACTCGATGAAGAAGAGGTTAGGCTTGAGCCATTTGATACTGTTGTGCAGCGAGGTACCAATCATGCATGGGTCAATCATGGTGATGAGCCTGCATTACTAATTGCAGTCTTGATTGATAGCGAGTTAAAAGATTAAACTGAAAAGAATGAAAATTTTAGATTGTCTATGTTTGAAGTAAGGCCAGTTGCAGCAGCCCTGGGAGCAGAATTGCATGGTGTTGATTTATGTCAAGATCTCTCTTCAGAAGTGTACGCTGAGATCAGAAGATTGCTGATAGAGCACCAAGTTATTTTTTTTAGAGATCAGGATATATCTTCAGCACAACATAAAGCACTTGCTGAATCTTTTGGGCCAGTTCAAACTCATCCTGCATATGAAACAGTAGATGGATTTCCAGAAATCACTATATTGGAAAGCACACCTGATAAACCTTCTAAAATAGAGGTTTGGCACTCAGACATGACCTTCCGTAAACATCCTCCTCTCGGCTCTGTTTTGAGATCAAAAATTTGTCCGCCAAAGGGCGGTGATACTATGTGGGCAAGCATGACTGCAGCATATGAAGGTTTATCAAAGAATATGCAGAAATTTCTTTCTAATTTAGAGGCAGAGCATGATTTTAGCTATGGTTTCAAGGAGAGTTTAGCTGAGCCAGGTGGAAAAGAGCGTTTGGCACAGGCTGTAAAAGATAATCCACCTGTCCAGCATCCTGTTATAAGAGCTCATCCAGAAAGCGATCAAAAAGTGATTTTTGTGAATGCATTATTTACTACAAAAATAATTGGGTTGCCTGAGAAAGAAAGTTCTGCAATATTACAATTTTTGTATGATCATGTAATTACTGCTGAATATACATGTCGTTTTAGATGGGAGCCAAATTCAATTGCTATTTGGGATAATCGAAGCACTCAACACAAACCAATCAATGATTACTTTCCATCGCACAGATTATTGCAACGAGTAGCAATTGATGGCGATAAACCGTATTAAGCTATTTTCTTAGAAATTTTAATAGATTGCTAGCAACCTCATGCTCATCAGTTGTTATGTCCAAGGTCGCACATGCGCGTTGATGTTTAGAGTCCCCAATTTGATCTTTTCTGAAGTCATATATCATCCTTGCAAATTTTTTATCTAATTCAATATGACCTTGGGTGCACATAATATGGTTTTCAACAAAAAACATACCATTAGGGCACGTTGAGGATCCTGCAATTAAAGTTGCATTTTGTGGAAGTCTTTTCACTTCATCTTGATGGCTAAAAATCAAATTATATTTTTTTCCTTCCTCTCCATATTCTAAAGCGTTATTATTTAGAGAAATTGAATCAACGCCAGCATGCCAGCCACTTAGAGATTTTCTTACTGATCCACCAAGAGCCTCAGCAATAATTTGGTGACCAAAACATATGCCCACTAATTTTTTTTTATTTTGATCTAATACTTGTATAAATTTTTTAAGATCATGAATCCATTGCTCATCATCATAGGAGCTTGCCTTGCTACCAGTTATTAAATAAGCATCACATTCATTAATATCTAGAGGGTAGTTATTGAATTGAACTTCATATGTTTTGAATTGAATATTGGGATCCACGGCCCAAAATATTTTAGAAAACATTTCAGGGTATTGACCAAATTCCATGGCTCCATCTATTTTGACAGTATCTGAGTTAAGGATTCCAATTTTCATAAGTATTATTTTTTCTTAATGTAGTATATTCAATCCATGAAAAGCAATAGACTTATTTTTTCCATTATTGCAATAGTTTCAATGCCTCTATCAGCTGCTGGCATTGATGCTTCAATTAACGCCGCCATCCAACCTTTAACAAATATCCTATCCTCTTTTATTTTTTATGAGATTGAGATTTTTGGAGCTTCAATGCCACTTATAGTTTTGTGGTTAATTGGAGCAGCAATTTTTTTTACTGGTTACTTTAAGTTTCTAAATCTTCGTGGATTTACACACGCCTTTCAATTATTAAGAGGAGATTACTCAAGACCAGATAATGAAGGCGAGTTAACTCATTTTCAGGCATTATCAACAGCTGTTTCTGGAACTGTAGGAATTGGAAATATTGCTGGAGTGGCAATTGTAATTTCTATTGGTGGTCCGGGCGCTACATTTTGGTTAATTGTTGCTGGCTTTCTAGGCATGTCTACAAAATTTGCAGAATGTGTCGCTGGTGTTATGTATAGAAAAGTGAACTCTGATGGAAGTATTTCTGGCGGACCTATGTATTATTTAGAGGCTGGACTGCGTCAGAAAAATTTGTCTTGGCTTGCAAAACCAATGGGAGCATTTTATGCAGTAGCTATTGTTGTTGGATGTTTAGGTATAGGCAATATGTTTCAATCCAACCAAGCTTTTCAGCAATTTATCTTTATTACAGGTGGCGATTCTAGCTATTTTTTGGATAAAGGCTGGCTTTTTGGCTCGATCCTAGCTGGCATAGTGGGGTTAGTTGTAATTGGCGGCATTAAGGGAATTGCAAAGGTTACTTCAAAGCTAGTTCCATTTATGACTCTAACTTATGTTGCTGGCGCATTGCTTGTGATTGTCATGAATGCAGACAAAGTTCCATGGGCCATCTCAGCAATCTTGACAGAAGCATTCAATCCAAGTGCTATGAGTGGTGGAATGTTAGGCATTATGATTTTAGGTTTTCAAAGAGCAGCATTCTCCAATGAAGCTGGAATTGGTTCGGCTGCTATAGCTCATGCCACTGTTAAAACTCAAGAACCTGTAACCGAAGGTTATGTTGGCTTAATGGAGCCTTTTATAGATACTGTTGTGATTTGCACCCTGACAGCTTTGGTGATTTTAACCACGGTATACGAGCCTGCAATGGCAAATCAAGGAATCCAGGGTATTGCTTTGACCTCTCAAGCTTTTAGCAGCACACTGAGTTGGTCAGTACTTCCCCTATCATTTATTGCAATATTATTTGCATTTTCAACAATCCTATCTTGGTCTTACTATGGCTTGAAAGGCTGGACATATATTGTTGGAGAATCTGCATGGGCAGAAAATATCTTCAAGATATTCTTTTGTATTTTTATAGCTCTCGGTTGCACGATCAATCTAACCGCAGTTTTAGATTTTTCTGATGCTGTAATATTTGTTGTAGCTCTTCCAAACATATTGGGGTTATATATTTTGGCTCCCGCAATTAAAAATGAGCTTGCAAATTATCAAAAAAGATTGAAAAGTGGAGAAATAAAAAATTTTAGAGAAACATGATTAAAGGCTACTGTGACCCCAAATTTCAAAAAGTTTATGATGCTTTTTCAAATGTCATAACGAGTGGATTTGAAACAGGGGCAGCACTTGCGATTGAGCATCAGGGAAAAATTATTATCAATCTCTGGGGTGGGCATCAAGATTTAAATAAAACAAAAGCATGGGAAGAAGACACCCTGGTTAATGTTTTTTCAGTTACCAAAGGAGTAACAGCAACATGTATATCCAGGCTAATTGATCAAGGTAAATTAGATCCAGGTAAAAGTGTTGGTTATTATTGGCCTGAATATAGTTGCAATGGCAAAGAAGACACCAAGGTCAGTGATTTGTTATGTCATAGAGCTGCAATGTTTGGATTTAAAGATGGAATTCCATCAGGCTCATTTCAAGACTGGGATAAGTTCATTCAGTCACTTCAATTACAAGCTCCTTACAGAAAACCTGGTATTTCTCAGGGATATCATGCGTTAACATTTGGCTGGTTAGTTGGTGAGTTAATTAGAAGAGTAGATGGCCGTTCTGTTGGCAGGTACTTTAAAGAAGAAATAGCAGACCCATTGAATATTGACTTCCACATCGGGCTTGCTGAGAGTGAATTTAGAAGATGCGCAGAAATGTTGATGATAGCAAGAGACGATATAAAGCTCCCAGGAGAGTTTCTTAGATATGTCCCAAACTTTTTCTTACCGCAAAGGCTCCAAAATTTTAAAAGGGCTTTATTGAGTGGAGATTTTCTAGAGGCTTTTCAAGAGAGAGAGGAAGATGATAATAATTATGTCAATTCCCATGATTGGCGTATGGCAGAAATTCCTTCAGCAAACGGACATGGAACTGCTAAAAGTTTGGCAATTTTATATGGTATTTTGAGCAATGGTTGTTCTAGAGATGGAATATCCATTATGAGCGAAGCTTCTCTTCAGTATGCCATTACACCTCATTCAAGCGGTCCTGATTCTGTACTTTTTGGAGCTCCAATAAAATTTGGACTCGGTTATGAGCTGGCTCAAGGAATCGCTACAGTAGGAAATATTTCTCCAGCTTTAAACAATAAAATGTTTGGTCATGCCGGAGTTGGAGGCGCAGTTGCATTTGGTGATCCTGATAAAGGTATAGGGTATGGATTTATTTGTAATCAGCAGCACAATCCTAAGGAATTATATCGAACCAGTAATATGCTTACAGCAGAGCTATATTCTATAATTTCTTAAGCTTAATTAGTTTTGATTAGGTTGAGGAGCTCTTCTCGAAAAGAAATTCCATGAAGATGACTCTGAGCTTTCAATTATTGAGCCCCCATTAACCTCAATAACTTTTTCTATGTCTTCCATTAATTCGAAGTAACCAAGGGCTTGGTAACAATCTCTGATAATTTTTAACGCTCGCATGGTTTCTGATGAATTAGGAATATTTTCAATGACATACTTAGCTCTTCGAAGAGCTGCCACATAAGCTTTTCTTCTTAAATAATACTCTGCAGCAACCAATTCACTTTTTGCAATTAAACTTCTTAAATATATTAATCTTTGAGATGCATATGGTGCATATTGGCTCTGTGGAAATCTAGTTAAAAATTCAGACAGCTCACCAAAGGCTTGTTTTGCGCCTGAAATATCTCTGTTAGAAAGATCAGATTTAAATATCCTAGCAAACATTCCTTTATCTCTGGTGAAGCTGGCTATGCCTCTCATAAAATATGCATAATCAATATTTGGATGTCTTGGGTTGAGACGAATAAATTTTTCTGCAGCTTCATGCGAAGCTTCATCCTCGCCATTCATATAGTAAGCATAAATTAATTCTGATTGGGCTTGTTCTGCATATCTGCCAAAAGGATATCTTGCTTCTATAGCTTCAAGAGACTCAATTGCAGAGAAGAAATTGTTAGCTTTCATTCTTCTTTGGGCAGTATCGTAATAGACCTTTTCAGGTCTTTCCATGACCGGAGCATCAGAGTTACAACTTGTTATTAATAAAGGAAGAATAATTGCAGTTGCTATATTAAATCGTAAATGTTTTCTTATTTGTGTCATCGGTATTGTATTTTACATTTATTCAAGCATTTGGGTTAATTCAATTACTTTAGATTGTAAGATAGTAAAAAAGTTTTTAGTTTAGAAATATGATTCATAAAAATGTTAACGAAGAGCAAAATAATTCCAGACTGGATCATGCTGCAACTTCTTTATTTGAAGATTTTTCAAGAAGCCAAATTCAAAGATGGATATTGGAAGGCAATCTATTGGTGAATGGAGAAATTCTAAAAGCAAAAGATAAAGTCCAGACTGGTGATGAGATGTCCCTAGATCCAATATTTAAAAACAGGGTCTCTTGGGATGGGGAAGACATATCTATCAATATCTTGCATGAGGAAGAAGATTTTCTAATTATTAACAAATCTCCAGGTTTAGTGATGCATCCAGGAGCAGGATGCCATAACGGAACTCTGGCAAATGCTTTAGCATTTCATTTTCCAGATCTAAAAAAACTGCCTCGATGTGGGATAGTCCATAGGTTAGATAAAGATACCTCTGGGTTATTGGTGGTTGCTAAAAATGAAAAATTTAGAAATTTTTTTGTTAATAGGCTTCAAGATAGGGAGGTTTATAAGCAATACGAGGCAATAGTTGTTGGGCAAGTAATAGGAAGTTTTTCTATAGACCATCCTTTGGAAAGAGACCCAAGAAATAGGGTAAAAATGAGGGTAACTGATTTTGGAAGGGATGCTCTATCCCATGTTTCTTTGATGAAGTTTTATGAAGGCTATTCCCATATTTCAGTTGAGATTGAAACCGGAAGAACTCATCAAATAAGGGTTCATTTAAGCCATCAAAAACTACCAATAATTGGTGACAACTTATATAACCCTAGAAATCTTATTGCTAAAAATACTCCTAAAAGTTTAATAAGCTATGTTCAAAATTTTCCTCGACAAGCTTTACATGCTTCAAAAATTAGATTTCCATCTTTAAAAAAAGAAGATATTTTTTATGAATTTCAAGCAGATCTTCCTCAAGATATGCAATCTTTAATTAAAGAAATGGAATAATCGCTAAAGCCTTTCAAATCAGTCAAAAAACTTGTTTTTCATCATAATTGATGTATAAAACCCTTTACTTTGAAGCAAATACCTTGAATTAATGAAACTGTCAGGCGGAGATCTGTTAATGCGCGCCCTCAAAGATGAGGGGGTTAAGTTTGTATTTGGCTACCCTGGCGGGGCAGCTTTGCACATCTATGATTCTATTTTTAAACAAAAGGCTTTTGAGCACATTTTAGTTCGTCACGAACAAGGTGCCACCCATGCAGCAGACGGTTATTCTCGAGCAACCGGAAAACCTGGCGTTGCTTTGGTAACTTCTGGGCCGGGAGCGACCAATGCAATTACAGGACTTGCGACTGCTTTTATGGACTCCATTCCGCTCGTTGTTATCTCGGGCCAGGTACAAAGTCATTTAATTGGGACTGATTCATTTCAAGAAACAGATATGATTGGAATCTCTCGACCAATAGTCAAACATAGTTTTATTGTTCAAAACACTCAAGATATTCCTCGCATTGTTCAAGAAGCATTCCATATTGCTACAACTGGAAGACCCGGTCCAGTGGTTATAGATATTCCAAAAGATAAAACTGACCCCTCGCAACTTTTTAAATATAAAAGGGCGAAAGAAATCTCATTACGTTCTTACCAACCAAGAGTCTTGCCTCATCCAGGTCAGATTAAAAAAGCTAGTAAGAAGATCTTATCTGCAGAAAGGCCCGTAATTTATGCTGGAGGAGGAGTTATTTTAGGGAATGCTCATAAGGAATTAATCTCTCTAAATAAATTATTGAAAGCACCTGTGACCAATACCTTGATGGGGCTTGGGGCATACCCTGCAAAAGATAAATATTTTATGGGAATGCTTGGTATGCATGGAACTTATCAAGCAAATATGGCGATGCATAATGCGGACGTTATTATTGCAATTGGCGCAAGGTTTGATGATCGTATTACCAACACTCCTTCAATGTTTGCCCCAAATGCAAAGATTGTTCATATTGACGTAGATCCTGCTTCAATTTCTAAAATTATTAATGCTGATATTCCAATTGTTGGGCAGGTGAAAGAATCTTTAATTGCATTGATTAAAGAAATCAAACGCGCAAAAATAAAAATAGACTCAGAAGCATTAGATAGATGGAACATACAAATTTCCCAGTGGCGAGAAAAACATGGCTTGGATCATGATTTATATTTAAGCAAAATAAAATCTTCAATGATTGCTCCTCAGGTAGTTGTGCAAGAGTTGTATCATGCTACGCAAGGCAATGCCTTTGTCACATCAGATGTTGGTCAGCATCAAATGTTTGTTGCTCAGTATTATCACTTTAATAAACCTCGAAGATGGATTAATTCTGGAGGGCTTGGCACCATGGGCTTTGGTCTCCCTGCTGCTATGGGAGTGAAACTTGCATTTCCCAAACAAGAGGTTGTATGTGTTACAGGAGAAGGCAGTATTCAAATGTGCATACAAGAATTGTCAACTTGCTTGCAATACAATCTACCTATAAAAATTATTAACATAAATAATGAAGCGCTAGGGATGGTAAGGCAATGGCAAGATATGAACTATGGAGGAAGGCACTCAGCAAGCACCTATTCAGATTCATTACCAGACTTTGTAAAGCTTGCACAATCCTATGGGCATGTAGGTATGAAAGTTACTAAGCAATCTCAGCTCAAGAAAACTTTAGAAAAAGCATTCGCTATGAAGGATAGATTGGTTTTTGTAGATGTCTATGTTGACCCAAATGAACATGTATATCCTATGCTGGTTGCTCCTAACGGAAGCACGAAGGATATGTGGATCAAAAAAAATACCAAAGCATGAAAAGGATTATATCAATATTAATCGAGAATAAGCCTGGAGCCCTTGCGAGAGTAGTGGGCTTATTTCATCAACGTGGCTATAACATTGAAACTCTTAATGTTGGACCGGTATTCGATGGAAGTTTTTCTAGAATGACAGTTACTACCAGAGGATCAGAGAATGATGTTGAGCAAATCACTAAACAAATTAATAAAATTATTGATGTAATTAAAGTATCTGATTTAACAGAGGGCGATCATCATGAATATGAATTTATTATGATCAAATTTAAACATAGTGAAAAAATACAAAAAATCCTTAAGGGTTTGAATGGAAAGATTCATGAAAAGAATAAAGATGCCATGGTTATGTCTGCTTGGGGTTCATCTAGTGATATAGAGGTTGCAATTAAATCTATTGGAAAAGTAAATCTTCTTGAAATAGCCAGATCTGGGAGTATAGGATTGCATGAAGGTGAAAAGGTTTTAAAAATTTAGGAGAAAAATAGAATGAAAATTTTTTATGATGATGATTCAGATATCTCAATTATTCAAAATCTAAAAGTTACTATTGTTGGATATGGTTCACAGGGACATGCTCATGCAAATAATCTTCATGAGTCTGGAGTAGAGATTACGGTTGCTTTGCGAGAAGGCTCTTCATCATGGTCTAAAGCAGAAGCTGCTGGATTGAGGGTAGCAAGGGTTTCAGATGCTGTAAGTGATGCAGACTTAGTAATGATACTTGCCCCTGATGAATTTCAACAAGGCTTGTATGAATCAGAAATTAAATCAAATTTAAAACCGAACGCAGTTTTAGCATTTGCACATGGATTTAATATCCATTTTAAAAAAATCATTCCAAGTGAAGATACTTCAGTAATTATGATTGCTCCTAAAGGACCTGGTCATACTGTAAGGAGCACCTATTTAAATGGCGGAGGAGTTCCATCTTTAATTGCAATTTATCAAGATGGTAGCAATCCAAATAATCATAGCGCAAGAGAGATTGCTCTTTCATATGCTAAGGCTAATGGAGGAACTAGAGCTGGCGTTCTTGAGACCACATTTAAAGAGGAGACTGAGACAGATTTATTTGGCGAGCAAGCTGTTTTATGTGGTGGCATGACTGCATTAATTAAAGCAGGGTATGAAACTTTAGTTGAGGCTGGGTATAGTCCAGAAATGGCATATTTTGAATGCTTGCATGAAACAAAATTGATAGTAGATTTAATTCACGAGGGCGGGATTGCAAACATGCATTATTCTATTTCTAATACTGCTGAATTTGGAGACTATGTTAGTGGTCCCGAGATTATTACAGATGACACAAAAGAGGCTATGAGAGGAATACTAAAAAGAATTCAAACTGGTGAATTTGCTGATCAATTTTTAAATGATTGTCGACAAAGCAACGATGGATCAGGTGGCCCAATTATGAAAGATAACCGTAAAAATACTGCTTCTCATTCAATCGAGCAGGTTGGTGCGGAGCTTAGATCAAAGATGAAGTTTCTTCATTCCGAACGCCTAGTAAATAAAGATAAAAATTAGTTATAAAACTGGTTGATATTTCCAACTAAGGGTATACAATTCTCCGTTCCGGCCTTGAGCTGGCAAGTTCTTTTAACATTTTTGGTTACTCGTGTGGGTGTTCAAAATACGAGATATATATTTTTAGTTATTTTTAATATTTTATAAAAGTAACACAACATGATTTTAATTGAAGAGTTTGATCATGGCTCAGATTGAACGCTGGCGGTAGGCTTAACACATGCAAGTCGTGCGAGAAAGTATCTTCGGATATGAGTAAAGCGGCGGACGGGTGAGTAACGCGTAGGAATCTACCTAGTAGAAGGGGATAGCCCGGGGAAACTCGGATTAATACCGTATACCTCCTTTGGGAGAAAGAGGGCCTCTCTTTGAAGCTTTCGCTATTAGATGAGCCTGCGTAAGATTAGCTTGTTGGTGGGGTAAAGGCTCACCAAGGCGACGATCTTTAGCGGGTCTGAGAGGACGATCCGCCACATTGGGACTGAGACACGGCCCAGACTCCTACGGGAGGCAGCAGTGGGGAATATTGGACAATGGGCGCAAGCCTGATCCAGCCATACCGCGTGTGTGAAGAAGGCCCTAGGGTTGTAAAGCACTTTAAGTTGGGAAGAAAAGTTATTGGTTAATACCCAATAACCGTGACATTACCATCAGAATAAGGACCGGCTAATTCCGTGCCAGCAGCCGCGGTAATACGGAAGGTCCAAGCGTTAATCGGAATTACTGGGCGTAAAGCGCGCGTAGGTGGTTTATTAAGTTGGATGTGAAATCCCCGGGCTCAACCTGGGAACTGCATCCAAAACTGATTCACTAGAGTACGATAGAGGGAGGTAGAATTCACAGTGTAGCGGTGGAATGCGTAGATATTGTGAAGAATACCAATGGCGAAGGCAGCCTCCTGGATCTGTACTGACACTGAGGTGCGAAAGCGTGGGTAGCGAACAGGATTAGATACCCTGGTAGTCCACGCCGTAAACGATGTCAACTAGCTGTTGGAAAACTATGTTTTTCAGTGGCGCAGCTAACGTAGTAAGTTGACCGCCTGGGGAGTACGGCCGCAAGGCTAAAACTCAAATGAATTGACGGGGACCCGCACAAGCGGTGGAGCATGTGGTTTAATTCGATGCAACGCGAAAAACCTTACCTATACTTGACATACTTGGAATGCTTTGTAATGAAGCAGTGCCTTCGGGAGCCAAGATACAGGTGCTGCATGGCTGTCGTCAGCTCGTGTCGTGAGATGTTCCGTTAAGTCGGATAACGAGCGCAACCCTTACCCTTATTTGCCAGCGATTCGGTCGGGAACTATAAGGGGACTGCCGGTGATAAACCGGAGGAAGGTGAGGACGACGTCAAGTCATCATGGCCCTTACGTATAGGGCTACACACGTGCTACAATGGGGAATACAGACGGACGCTAAGCCGCGAGGTGGTGCTAATCCTAGAAAATTCTTCGTAGTCCGGATTGGAGTCTGCAACTCGACTCCATGAAGTCGGAATCGCTAGTAATCGCGAATCAGCATGTCGCGGTGAATACGTTCTCGGGTCTTGTACACACCGCCCGTCATACCATGGAAGTGGATTGCACCAGAAGTAGATAGTCTAACCTTCGGGAGGGCGTTTACCACGGTGTGCTTCATGACTGGGGTAAAGTCGTAACAAGGTAGCCGTAGGGGAACCTGTGGCTGGATCACCTCCTTAACGATACTTTCGTACTAGAGTACCCACACGAGTAATCAAAAATATTAAAAGAAGTTCTTTATAAGTTTTGGTATGTAATTTTCTAGTGTTTATATCTCTATGATATTTACACCAGTGTCATATCTTTTAGATATGTACACGTAGATCACTGCATTTAATAGAAGAAAATTTTATTAAGTTATTCTCAAACAATAACAAAAAAACTTAGTTCGCTTAAAAGGAGAACTAAGTATATAACCCTTTTTTAGGGTTATATGATCAAGTAATTAAGAGCACAAGGTGGATGCCTTGGCAGCTGAAGGCGATGAAGGACGTAGTAACTTGCGATAAGCTTCGGGGAGGTGGTAAACAACCTTTGATCCGGAGATTTCCGAATGGGAGAACCCAGTGTGCATAAGCACATTATCTTATACTGAATACATAGGTATAAGAGGCAAACCTAGGGAACTGAAACATCTAAGTACCTAGAGGAAAAGAAATCAAAAGAGATTCCGGTAGTAGCGGCGAGCGAAACCGGACTAGCCCTTAAGCTTTTTTAAGATTAGCAAAACATACTGGAAAGTATGGCCATAGTAGGTGATAGCCCTGTATGCGAAAATCTTTTAAAAGTGAAATCGAGTAGGTCGGGACACGTGAAATCTTGACTGAACATGGGGGGACCATCCTCCAAGGCTAAATACTCTCAGCTGACCGATAGTGAACCAGTACCGTGAGGGAAAGGCGAAAAGAACCCCGGCGAGGGGAGTGAAATAGAACCTGAAACCTTGTGCTTACAAGCAGTCGGAGCAGACTTGTTCTGTGACGGCGTACCTTTTGTATAATGGGTCAACGACTTAATTTCAGTAGCAAGCTTAACCGTTTAGGGGAGGCGTAGGGAAACCGAGTCTTAATAGGGCGCTCAGTTGCTGGAATTAGACCCGAAACCGGGTGATCTATCCATGGCCAGGGTGAAGGTTAGGTAACACTGACTGGAGGCCCGAACCCACTTATGTTGAAAAATGAGGGGATGAGCTGTGGATAGGAGTGAAAGGCTAATCAAACCCGGAGATAGCTGGTTCTCTTCGAAAACTATTTAGGTAGTGCCTCATGTATTACCATTGGGGGTAGAGCACTGTTTCGGCTAGGGGGTCATCCCGACTTACCAAACCGATGCAAACTCCGAATACCAATGAGTACGAGCATGGGAGACAGACTGCGGGTGCTAACGTCCGTAGTCGAGAGGGAAACAACCCAGACCGTCAGCTAAGGTCCCCAATTATGATTAAGTGGGAAACAATGTGGGAAGGCACAAACAGCTAGGAGGTTGGCTTAGAAGCAGCCATCCTTTAAAGAAAGCGTAATAGCTCACTAGTCGAGTCGGCCTGCGTGGAAGATATAACGGGGCTAAATCATAAACCGAAGCTACGGATCTTAAATTTATTTAAGATGGTAGAAGAGCGTTCTGTAAGCGGTTGAAGGCGTGCTGTAAGGCATGCTGGACGTATCAGAAGTGCGAATGTTGACATGAGTAACGATCAAAGAGGTGAAAAACCTCTTCGCCGAAAATCCAAGGTTTCCTGTCCAACGCTAATCGAGGCAGGGTGAGTCGGCTCCTAAGGCGAGGGCGAAAGCCGTAGTCGATGGAAAACAGGTTAATATTCCTGTACTTCTTATAATTGCGATGGGGTGACGGAGAAGGTTAGGCTAGCACGGCGATGGTTGTCCGTGTTCAAGGTTGTAGACTTAGATCTTAGGTAAATCCGGGATCTTTTTAAGGTCGAGAACTGATAACGACCACTCTTTGAGTGGGAAGTAGTTGATACCATGCTTCCAGGAAAAACCTCTAAGCTTCAGATTATAAGGAACCGTACCCGAAACCGACACAGGTGGATAAGTCGAGAAGACTAAGGTGTTTGAGAGAACTATGGTGAAGGAACTAGGCAAAATGGTACCGTAACTTCGGGAGAAGGTACGCCACCATTAGTGATAAGACTTGCTCTTTAAGCTGATGGTGGTCGAAGAAACTAGGTGGCTGCGACTGTTTATTAAAAACATAGCACTCTGCAAAATCGTAAGATGACGTATA
This sequence comes from uncultured SAR86 cluster bacterium, assembly GCA_902513515.1. Lineage (GTDB taxonomy): Bacteria > Pseudomonadota > Gammaproteobacteria > Magnimaribacterales > D2472 > D2472. The sequence continues at coordinate 3,285 of CABXNE010000019.1, read as the reverse complement.
GGGTGTGACGCCTGCCCGGTGCCGGAAGGTTAATTGATGGGGTTAGCTTCGGCGAAGCTCCTGATCGAAGCCCCGGTAAACGGCGGCCGTAACTATAACGGTCCTAAGGTAGCGAAATTCCTTGTCGGGTAAGTTCCGACCTGCACGAATGGCGTAACGATGGCCACACTGTCTCCACCATAGACTCAGTGAAATTGAAATCGCTGTTAAGATGCAGTGTACCCGCAGCTAGACGGAAAGACCCCGTGCACCTTTACTATAGGTTCACACTGGACTTTGACTTTATTTGTGTAGGATAGGTGGGAGACTTTGAAGCCGAGACGCTAGTCTTGGTGGAGTCATCCTTGAAATACCACCCTTGTAAAGTTGAGGCTCTAACTTAGGTCCGTAATCCGGATCGAGGACAGTGTGTGCTGGGTAGTTTGACTGGGGCGGTCTCCTCCCAAAGAGTAACGGAGGAGTACGAAGGTATCCTAAGCATGGTCGGACATCATGCAGATTGTATAAAGGCATAAGGATGCTTGACTGCGAGACCGACGGGTCGAGCAGGTAGGAAACTAGGTCTTAGTGATCCGGTGGTTCTGAATGGAAGGGCCATCGCTCAACGGATAAAAGGTACGCCGGGGATAACAGGCTGATACCCCCCAAGAGTTCACATCGACGGGGGTGTTTGGCACCTCGATGTCGGCTCATCACATCCTGGGGCTGGAGCAGGTCCCAAGGGTATGGCTGTTCGCCATTTAAAGTGGTACGCGAGCTGGGTTTAGAACGTCGTGAGACAGTTCGGTCCCTATCTGCTGTGGGCGTTGGAGATTTGAGGGAAGCTAATCCTAGTACGAGAGGACCGGATTGGACGAACCTCTGGTGTTCCGGTTGTCACGCCAGTGGCATTGCCGGGTAGCTATGTTCGGAAGGGATAACCGCTGAAAGCATCTAAGCGGGAAGCCTCTCCCAAGATTAGATCTCCCATAGACTTCGGTCTACTAAAGAGTCGTCATAGACTATGACGTTGATAGGCAAGATGTGTAAGCGTTGTGAGGCGTTGAGCTAACTTGTACTAATAACTCGTGAGACTTGATCATGTAACCTTAAGAAAGGTTCCATTGTTCGGGAATAACATATTTGTAGTGAAAAGAATTACATACCAGTTTGCCTGATGACAATAGCAGTTTGGTACCACCTGATCCCATCTCGAACTCAGAAGTGAAACGGATTCACGCCAATGGTAGTGCAAGGTCTCCTTGTGTGAGAGTAGGTAATCGTCAGGCTTTTTTCTTTGAAAGGCTCTCAGATTTATCTGAGGGCCTTTTTTTTGTATTAAAATAAGCAAATGGATATCGCTGAAATTTCAGACCGCATGGAGCTTGAAAAACTTGTTACTGACTATGCAACTGCTGTGGATACCAAAAATTTTCATGAGTTTAATAATTTATTTACAAAAGATGCTCATATTGACTACACAGCAGTGGGCGGGATAGCCGGCAACCTTCAAGAAATAATAAAGTACTTAGAAACCGCATTAGACTATTTTCCAAATTACCAACATTTAATTTCAAATATCTCTCTCACCTTAAATGGGAATTCCGCTACTGGAAAAGTCATGTGTTTCAATCCCATGCAAACAGAAGATGAGCAAGTCTTCTTTCTGGGCATGTGGTATCAAGATACTTATGAAAAAATAAATGACAAATGGTTTATTGCTTCAAGAATCGAAGAGAGTTCCTGGGCTCATAATGTTCCAAGCTCCATCAACACCAAGCCCCAAAAATGATAATTGGTCTTACTGGCGGCATAGGGTCTGGTAAATCAGCCGCAGCCAATTTTTTTCAAAATGAAGGCATCACTATTATAGATGCAGATGATTTAGCTAGAGAGGTAATTGAAACAAATACTCCTGGCTTTAAAAGCATAGTAGATTACTTCGGATCCAAAATTATTGATTCTGATGGCTCAATTAACAGAGGGCATTTAAGAAAAGAAGCTTTCAATGATGAAGAAAAGAAAAAGTTTCTAGAATCTATTATTCACCCGTTAGTAAGAGATTTGATGGCTGATAGAATAACGGCCTCAAATTCTCCGTATTCAATTATCATGGTGCCATTAATTTTTGAGACCAATAGCATGAATAACTATAATAGAATTTTGGTTATTGATTGCGATCAAAAACTTCAGCTTGAAAGAGCAACGTTACGAGATAACAACTCCAAACAGCAGATTCAAAAAATCATAGACTCTCAATGCTCCAGAGAAGAAAGAATAAGTATCGCTAATGATATTATTCCCAATAATGATTCCTTAGAAAATTTAAAAATTAGAACTATGGCAATGCACGAATTTTATTTAGGCCTTTTACAAAAATGAAAAAGAATTGTCCACAATGCAACAAAGAGACTGATTTAAGTCCGACTAATACCTATCGTCCGTTTTGTTCTGAAAAATGTAAATTGATTGATTTTGGAACTTGGACCAACGAAGAAAAGCTAATTAGCAGGCCCATTGAATCAGAAGATTTTTATGAAGATTAAGTTCAGATTAAACTATTTTCCATTCCCCGGTTTCTATTAAAGATTTAGCTTTTTTATACTTTAATTCTTTTGTCTCTTTGCCATTAGTAATTTTTACAATTTCATTTCTTTGTAACTTTGGTTCATCTGTTTTGATTGTTTCTACCTTGGCTAATTGTTCTGGTTCGGGGGCAGGATTATTTCCTATAACTGGTTTGATTTGTTCTTGTTGGAGTTTCATTTCTCTATTTTGCTGAGCTTCGCGAGATCTTGCTTCTAACTCCTGAATTTCTTCTTCGCTGGCAAGCTCTATTCTAAATAGAACTTTAATCGCTTCACTATTAATCTCATTTAACATTACTTCAAACATTTCAAATGCTTCACGTTTATATTCATTTTTTGGATTTTTTTGAGCGTAAGCTCTTAGACCGACACTTTGTCTTAAGTGGTCCATTTCAGCCAAATGATCTTTCCAATGAACATCTAGGATTTGTAACATTACTTGCTTTTCAAGCTGAGCGAGATTGTCCCCAATGTTAAGGTATTTTTCTTTATATTTTTTTGCTGCACTCTCAGCAATAAGAGTTGCAATTGAATTTGGAGTCAACTTTTGGTCATTCCTCACTTTTGTGGCTATATTTTCCTGGATGAAGTAATGATCAAAAAGATATTTGTCTAATTCCTCCAGTCTCCACTGACTCTCAACTGAATCCAAAGGAACAAAATCATTAGAAACTCCATGCATCTCCCCATTAATCAAATCATTTATTGCTTTCGAAAT
>CABXNE010000018.1 GCA_902513515.1 uncultured SAR86 cluster bacterium | reverse complement strand
GCATGTGTTGTTAATGGTCAAACACAACATGCTGTTATTATTGATCCCACTCGCAGAGAGGAATTTAGCGCATCCAGAGGAAAAGGTGCTGAGTTAAATGGAGAAAGAATCAGGGTTAGCACTCGAAATGGCTTGAAGGATTCACTCGTAGGAAACACTTCTCATGTTCATGATTCTCAAAACTATAAGTTTGAAAACATTGCAACCTTTAGAGCTTTATATAAACACGGCTTAACTATCAGAAGATCGGGCTGCTCTGCATTAGATCTAGCTTATGTTGCGGCAGGGAGACTGGATGGGTTTTGGGCTAATGGTCTTGGGGTTTGGGATATTGCTGCGGGTATGCTGATTGCAGAGGAAGCAGGAGCATTAACGAGTGATTTTTTAGGAGATCCTGATTACAAGAAAAGTGATCATTATCTATGCGCTACTCCAAAATGCTTTAAGCAAATGCTTGAAGCTATCAAACCAAATTTCAAAGCCAATTAAGGCATATCGTCAAATTCTGCTCCCTCGGGCTCTGGAATTGCTAGGTCATCTTGAGTAATAGAAAGTCCAAGCAACATATTTGCTACTACATAAATCGATGAGTAAGTTCCTATTAAAACTCCAATAATCAAAGCCTGACTAAAGCCTTTAATCATATCTCCACCAAAGAAAAATAATGCCAGTAATACCAATAAAGTAGTTAACGATGTAATCAATGTCCTAGAAAGTGTCTGGTTAATTGAGCGGTTAACAATCTCATGAGGCTCAAATCCTCTCTCACCTCGAAAATTTTCTCTGATCCTATCAGAGACAACAATCGTATCATTCAGAGAATAACCAATAACAGCAAGTAATGCTGCCAGTACAGTTAAATCAAAGTCCCAAGAAAATAATGAAAACAATCCAAGAATAATTAACACATCATGCGCAAGTGCTGTAACAGCACCAAGAGCAAACTTATATTGAAATCTAAAGGCAACATAAAGCAAAATCATACCAAGTGCCACAAGCATCCCTAAGCCACCTTGATCTCTGAGCTCTGAACCTATTTGAGGTCCGACGAATTCAATTCTTTTTAGCTCGGTTGAGGGGTCAGCATCCTGCAAAAATTTATAGATTACATCTCCCAACTGGCTATCACCATTTTTATCGGCAACTTTAATCAGAACATCAGAATTTGAACCAAAATTTACAACCTGGAAGTCATCAAATCCATTGTTAGTCATCAAATCTCTGATTTCAATTAGGTCAGCAGCTTCTTCATATGAAACCTCAATAAGGGTTCCGCCGCTAAAATCTAAGCCTAGGTTTAATCCTTTAAAACCTAATGAACCAATAGACATAATAAGCAATGCCAAAGAACCCATAGTTGCAAACCTTCGATAGGTCATGAATGGAATATTAAAGTTCATTAAACCCTAAGCTCCTTAATATTTTTATTGCCATACATTAAGTTGATAATTGCTCTGGTTCCTAAGATGGCAGTAAACATAGAAGTTAAAATACCTATGGATAAAGTGATTGCAAATCCTTTAATAGGGCCAGTACCGATCGCATACAGCACAATCGATGCTATTAATGTCGTAACATTTGCATCGACAATAGTTACAAATGCTCGTGAGAAACCCTCTTGAATAGCTGTTTGAGGATCTTTACCATCTACAAGCTCTTCTCTGATCCTAGAGAAAATCAATACATTGGCATCAACTGCCATACCAATGGTAAGAACAATACCAGCAATTCCAGGAAGAGTTAGAGTTGCGCCAAGTAATGACATAAAGCCAGTAATTAAAACGACGTTGGCAAAAAGAGCAATATTGGCAGCGAAGCCAAACCAACGATAATAAAAAAGCATGAATGCTATAACTGATAACAAGCCAATAATAATAGATCTAACTCCTAACTCAATATTCTCCTTTCCAAGACTTGGACCAACAGTTCTCTCTTCCACAAACTTCATTGGGGCAGCTAAAGCACCAGCTCTAAGCAATAATGCAAGCTCACTGGCTTCTTGAGGCGATCCAACCCCAGTAATTCTGAAAGCTGTCCCTAAAACAGCCTGAACAGTTGCTAAACTAATAATTTCTTTTTCGATATATGAGAATTGTTCAATAACATCATTGCCATCTGCGTCTTGAGTCAAAACTGACTTATTTTTTTGTTCGACAAAAAGGACACCTAAGCGTCTACCAATATTTCCATTGGTAGCTTTTTGCATTGCTCGCCCTCCTTGCATGTCCAAGGTAATATTAACTTGAGCAAACCCACTCTCATCAAAACCCGAACTTGCATTAGTCACCCTTTCTCCAGCAACGATAATTTTCTTTTCTAAGAAAGCTGAACCCATTCGCTCATCTTGAAAATCAAATTCTTCCTTGCGTAACCTGGAGGTTGTTGACGCAGCTTCAAGTCTAAATTCTAAATTTGCAGTCTTACCAATAATCTTCTTTGCGGCAGTTGTATCCTGGACACCAGGTAATTCCACTACAATTCTACTGCTACCTTGGCGCTGAACTATTGGTTCGCTCACCCCTAACTCATTAACCCTATTACGCAAAGTCATCAAGTTTTGTCCTACAGCATAATCTCTAATTTCTTTAATAGCAGATTGAGAGTAGGCAAGCTCAACAAGGTTTCTTAAAGTATTTGGCCTTAAATCATAAAGAGGAGTTCCAAGGGGGGTAATGTTATCTTCATTAAAAATTTTTAAAGCTTTGTTGTAATCTTCTTCGCTGGTGAATGAAAATAATAAATCTTTGTTATCTTTTCTAGAGCTTTCAACATTGATTCGATCATCCCTAAATTTCTTTCTATATTCGTTAAGCAATGATTCGAGGCGATTGTCTAATGCGCTATCGATATCTACCTCTAAAAGAAAATGCACTCCACCTGATAAATCCAAACCAAGTTTTAATGGTCCACCACCGATATCTCTAAGCCATTGTGGTGTAGAAGGCTCAAGGTTTAATGCAACAATTGCTTGATCTAGCAAGGTTTTCTGCAAAGCAGCTTTGCCAGCAAGTTGATCGTCAAAAGAATTGAACTTTGCAATAATATTATTATCTTTTAGTCCAACTGATTCAGCGCCAATGGTTTGATCTTCTAATATTTCTTTTACTTGATTTAATAAAATCTGATCTGCAGATTTGCCTGAGTCGGTATATGCAATCTGAATAGCTGGTTTAGCAGGATATAAATTTGGCAAGGAATAGATCACACCAATAGATAGCACCATCAATATGAATGTGTAGGTCCAAATTGAAAATCTATTCATGATCTTTTTTTAATCAATTGATGCGATGGTACCTTTTGGTAAAGTATTCGCAATAGCAGTTTTTTGAAGTTTAAAAGTAATATTTTCACTGACTTCGATTGAAACATAAGGCCCTTTAATCTCTTTAATCCGGCCAATAATTCCACCTGCAGCTACTACCTCATCACCTTTTTCAAGCCCATCCATCATTGCTTCCAATGCTCTCATACGCTTTTGCTGTGGTCGAATAGTCATAAAATACATTAAGGCTAAGAATCCTATAAAAAAAACAATAATTGGATCTGGTAACCACCATGGTAATTGTTGCTGTGTTTCGTTCATGCAATCTCCCTAGATTAAATGCTTAGGTACGTCTAAATGCCGCTTATTATAGAAGTCTTTTATGAACTTGGCGAATGAATCTGCTTCAATTGATAGACGAATTTCATTCATTAAACTTTGATAATAATAGATATTGTGAAAACTATTTAAAATTGACCCTAGTATTTCATTGGTTTTATCAAGATGGTTTAAGTATGCTTGAGAATAAGTCTGACAAACCTTGCATTCACAATTAGGGTCAATAGGCTCGTCTGAGGTTTTGCTGGGGGCATTCCTTATATTCAAAACACCATAAGATGTAATTAATTGCCCATTACGAGCATTTCTAGTTGGTAGCACGCAATCAAACATATCAATTCCATAATAAACTGCTTCTACCATATCTTCAGGTTTGCCTACCCCCATTAAATAATGAGGTTTAGAAGGAGGTAAATGAGGGGCAAGGCACTCAAGTATTCTAGTTTTATCTTCTTTAGGCTCGCCAACACTCAATCCACCAATAGCAATTCCATCAAAACCAATGCCCTCTAACCCCTCTAGTGATTGGATTCTAAGATCCTCATGCATGCCCCCTTGGACAATTCCAAATAAAGCAGATTTAGATTGATGCGCCTCGCGAGATCTTTTGGCCCAGCGCAAGGATAGCTCCATTGAAGCTTTTGCTTGCTGGTGCTCAGAAGGATATGGGGTGCATTCATCAAGTACCATCACAATATCTGAACCAAGATTTGCCTGAATTTGCATAGAATCTTCCGGGCTCATAAAACATTTCTTTCCATCATATGGAGATTGAAAGCTCACACCTTCTTCAGTGATTTTTGATAGCTCGCCAAGACTCCAAACTTGAAAGCCTCCAGAGTCAGTAAGAATTGGTTTATCCCAATTAGAGAACTTATGGAGCCCTCCAAGATTTTTAATTAAATCATCTCCAGGTCTAAGCATAAGATGATAAGTATTGCCCAAGATAATTTCTGAACCTGTTTGTTGCAGATTTTCTACCTCCAATGCTTTGACTGTTCCATTGGTTCCAACTGGCATAAAGGCAGGAGTTTGCACTTTTCCTCTTGGAAAATCTAATTCTCCTCGCCTGGCATAACCAGAAGTAGAAGAAATATTAAATTTCATGATATTTCAAAAGCATCGCATCGCCATATGATAAAAATCTATACTCCCTTTCAATAGCTGTTTTATATATATCTATCATTTTTTCATATCCAATGAAGGCTGCAACAAGCATCAGCAAAGAAGATTTAGGTAAATGAAAATTAGTGATCATATGATCAACTACTTTAAACTTATAGCCCGGATAAATAAATAAAGAAGTTTCGCCTTTAAATGCAGACGGCTCGTCTTGAAAAGCTGTTTCAATAGCCCTAACTGATGTCGTGCCAACGGCAATAATTTTGCCCTTGCTGGCTTTAACTCTTTTAACTTGATCGATCAGCTTTGCATCTACCTCAACAAGCTCTTTATGAATCTCATGATCCTCAATATTATCTGTTTTTACGGGCTGAAAAGTGCCTGCACCGACATGTAAATTTACATATCCAAACTCTACGCCATTGTCCTCAAGGGTATTAAGTAGCTCCTGGTCAAAATGCATGCCAGCTGTGGGTGCAGCAACAGATTCTTTTTTATTGGGATCGGCATAAATTGTTTCGTATCTCTCTTCATCTAAGGTTTCAGCTGCTCTATTCATGTAGGGTGGTAAGGGTATTTGGCCATATTTCAAAAATAAAGATTGTGGATCGACAGGCCAATCTAAGATAAAAAAATTATCTTTGCGACCTTTTACAGTAGCTACAAATCTCTCACCTTTGAACGTAAATACTAATTCTGCTCCTTCTTTAGGAGTTCTTGATGATCTAATTTGAGTTAAAGTTTGATGATCTGATAAAAACCTCTCCAGGAGGATTTCAATTTTTCCACCGGTAATTTTCTCTCCATAAAGACGAGCTGGAATTACCGAGGTTCTATTTAACACCAAAAGATCTCCCTCCATTATATGGTTTCCAATATCTTTGAAAATTTCGTGCTGAATCGATTCTGTGGCAACAAGTAATCTTGAGTCAGATCTTTGCTCTGATGGGTACTGAGCAATAAGATGCTCGGGAAGATTGTAGTTGAATTTATCTGTTTTCATTAGAGGTGGTAATTCTAAAAGATGTTTAACTCAGCTACAATGACCGCCTTGCCCCATTGGCGGAATTGGTAGACGCGCGCGATTCAAAATCGCGTTCCTTCGGGAGTACCTGTTCGACTCAGGTATGGGGCACCAAATTTATTGAAATATTTTTATTATGTTTAAATATGATCTTTTATTACCTTTATTATTTTGTTACTTAGCTTAAAAAATGCGCAATTTAAACTCATACAACCGAATAGTTATTAAGATCGGTTCTGCTGTTCTGGCAGGTTCCAATGGAGCGGTCAATCAAAGCATACTTTCTTCAATCAGTGAAGACATAGCTTGGTTGTTTAAAAATAATAAAGAAGTTTTGATTGTATCTTCTGGCGCCATAGCTCTTGGGAGAAAGAAAATTAAACTATCCAAAAATCTAAGCTTGGCTGAATCTCAAGCTTTAGCTGCCCATGGCCAGATTGAATTAATGTCAGCGTGGAAAAAACATCTAAATAAATTTTCTATTCCTATAGGCCAAATACTCTTAACTCCGAGAGATACAGAATTAAAGATTTCTTCTAAGAATGCCACGCAAACTGTAAGCAAATTATTAGAAGCAGGATGCTTGCCCATAATCAATGAAAATGACAGCACCGCAACTGATGAAATAAAGTTTGGTGATAATGACCTTTTAGCAGCAAAGGTAGCAAAACTTATAGGCGCAGATTTATTAATCGTCCTTTCAACGGTTGATGGGCTCTATACTTCTGAGGCAGATGTTCAAACGAGGAGGCTCAGCTCACTTATAAAAGAAATAAACAAAATTACACCTAAAATAAAAAAGATGGCTGGTCATGCAAGCCAAATGGGTAAAGGTGGAATGATTTCTAAAATTGATGCAGCTGAAATTTGTTTTAAAAATAAATGTACGATGGTTGTGACCTCGGGTAAAAATAAGAGGCCTATAAGAGGAATTGAAAAAAGAACTAAAGCAACCTGGTTTATAAAAAAATGAGTGTAGATCTGCCCGCATTACTAGATGAAATCGGCCTCAAGGCAAAGAATGCTAGCGCCATATTAAATACAGCAACAAGCGATCAGAAAAATCAATTCTTTGATTTTGCTATCGATGCAATCCACAGGGATACTGATGCCATTCTTGCTGCTAACCAAATTGATATAAAAGCAGCAGAAGATAGTAATAAAGATGAAGCTTTTATTGATCGCTTAGCTTTAGACAAAGTTAGGCTTCAAGGAATATGTGATGCTTTAAACGAAATTAAATCATTCAAAGATCCAGTTGGGAAAGTGCTCGCTTCTTGGGATAGACCCAATGGCTTAAATATCTCTAGGGTAGCCACGCCTCTTGGAGTCATAGGCTTAATCTTTGAAAGCAGACCTAATGTTGCCGCTGATGCTGGAGCTTTATGCCTAAAATCTGGTAATGCGGTAATTTTACGAAGCGGGAAAGATGGACTTCGATCCGCTACGGCAATAATTCACTCTCTCCAAAATGCATTGATAAGTGCAGACCTTCCTCAAGAATGCATTCAAATAGTCCCCTCTGAAAGTAGAGAAGCAGCAACCATGATGCTAGAGGGACTTAATGGTTCGATTGATGTCATAGTTCCAAGAGGTGGTAAAAGCCTTGTTGCAGAAGTCGAAAGGTCTGCAAAAGTTCCTGTTTTTGGTCATTTGGAGGGTATTTGTCATATATACGTTGACGAATATGCTGATGAAGGAAAAGCTTTATCGGTTTGCATGAATGCAAAAATGCGAAGAACCGGAATTTGTGGAGCCGTAGAGACAATACTGGTCAATGAAACTATCGCTTCGTCTTTTGTACCGAAGCTTGTAGCATCCTTTTCTGATGCAAAATGTGAAATACGATGCTGTGAAAAAACAATTGGTTTTGATGATAGAGCTATGTTCGCCTCTGAAGAGGATTGGTCAACAGAATACCTTGCGCCAATTATCAGCGTAAAATCTGTTTTAAACATTGATGAGGCTATTGATCATATTAAAAAATATGGAACAGGTCATACAGAGTGCATCATGAGCGAAAATAAAGATACTCAATCAAAATTTACAAATTCTATTGATAGTGCAATTGTGATGATTAATACATCAACACAATTTGCTGATGGAGGCGAATTTGGTCTTGGTGGTGAAATAGGTATTGCTACAGGTAAATTTCATGCAAGAGGCCCGGTTGGCGTTGAGCAACTTACAAGCTTCAAATATATCGTCTCAGGTGATGGTCAAATAAGAGATTGACTTAAATATAAACATCAAATCTAGTTGTCTTACCCAAAACTTGATAGTTAATTTGCGATGAAAAAGGCTTGGCTTTGATAGACCTTTTTACAACCATTTTTTTTGCAGGTATTAGTTGTAAAACTTCAAAATCTTTTAAAGGGTTATTCTCTATAGACTCTGTTTCTAATATTTTCGATATGTACTCTAATTGCCCGGAGCTTAGAGCATTCTTTTTAGTGGATGAATACATGGGATCAAAATAAACTACATCAAAGTTTTTTGCTTGACTGGCATATGAGCATGCATTTGTATGAATGAGGTCAAATTTTTGAAAAATGCTCTGAACTTTGCTTCTATTTATACCATCTTGCAATAGATGAAATAAGATTTTGCTTTGCTCAAGCGCTGTAACTCGATGACCTAGACTGAGGAACAATAAACTATCTTGGAGCATTCCAGCTGTGCAATCAAGAATATTTAATGGGAGGTCTGCTTTACCTAAAGCTTTCTTAATCAGCTTCTCATGATTGGCTCTTTTTACACGCCATCCTGTTGAACCAGAATTAAAATCAATCTGAAATTTATTGCTTGATCTTGCCTCTGGATGAAAAAATGATAATCCGGCTTCTGATAAATATAGATGAGGCTGGCTAACCAATTCATGGTTGGTTCTTGCGGTGGTGCCTAGATTGCCTGCAAACTCTTCAGCCAGGCCTTGTTGATTGGCTGATGAGTATAGAAGAGGCGGTATCATAGAAGCAAAAGCACAAGACCCAAAGCCACTCTATACAGAACGAATGGAGTCATTCCGATCTTTTCAACAAATTGTAAAAAGCTTCTTATGGTAATAAATGCTACCAAAGCTGAACCAATAAACCCAGTTAGCATAATTAGCATGTCGCTTAATGCTATTGAATAGGCGCCCTTAACAAGCATTAATATCAAGGCACCTAAAATAGTAGGTATGCTTAATAAAAAAGCAAACTTTGAAGCATCCTTGAGGTTTAATCCAATAATTAATGCTCCTGTAATTGCCATCCCGGATCTTGAAGCTCCTGGAAAAACAGCCAATGCTTGAAAACAACCAATGATTAAGGCTGCAAATAAAGTTAGCTCTGTTAAAGATTTTGATTGTGCTGATGACTTAAACGCCGCATATAAGATGCCAGCAAATATTAGATTTGTCCAAGCAATTGAATTGATGCTTGAAGATCTAGACTCAGTTAAATCAGAGAAAGCTAATCCAGCCAAAACAATTGGAAGAGTTGCAGCAAGCAGATTCAAACCCAGTGAGAAATCTTCCTTGCTTCTTGTCTTTGTCCAGGGTATCCAAGCATGAACTAGAGCTTGAATTTCATTCTTAAAATAATAAATTACTGCAGCCAAAGTTCCTGCATGAACTGATATATCAAAGACAATACCAAAGTCTTTTGCTTCAAAAATTAATGACGGAAACAATAAATGTGCTGAACTAGAAACAGGTAAAAATTCAGTCAGACCTTGAATCAAGGCAAGAAAAAGTGCAAGGAAAAAATCTGAAATCATGATTTTTTATAATCAGGAGTTTTAAGATAAACTGGATTTGCATCTTCAGGAAGAAAATCCTGACCAGTTTCTAACTTTTTCTTAGCAATTATTGCAATTGGCTCAGCACTTCCAACGGCTTGAGATAAAAAATTTGGATGGTTTTCTGCACCGTTTGGCCAGCCTGTTCCAGCAAAATAACAATCTTCTTTTTTCAGTAAATCTGATAGTCCGTCCATTTGAAGGACTACCTCATCTGCTATTGAATTGAGCTGATGATTATTGTTTTGATAACCACAGAAATAGCTTTCTCTTATATCTGCCTCAATGGCTACATAAATTTTTGTATCAGCCTCATCAATCCATTGAGATGCCTCTTGAGCAATTGACTCGAGATTTGAAATTGCAACTAACGGTAGTTTCTTTACCTCAGCTATAGCTTTTAAAAAAGAAGCGGTGATTCTTAGAGCAGTGTATGATCCTGGCCCACAACCAAAAGCCAATCCATCAAGGTTGTCAAAGCCTTCCTTTGAATCAAAACCAATGCTTGCAAAAAGTTTGTCCCAGTCAGGCCTATCTTTTCGATCATGAGTTTGGGTAAATGTGTTTACTTCATCATCATGAAGTATGGATATTGATGAATAATTTCCACTTACATCAAGAGATAAAATATTCATTCAGTTAAAAATTTTTCTCGATATCCTCAAATACTTTTTCAACAGGCTGGGAGCCATCCACAGCGATATACTTAAGGGAGCTTTTGCTTTCTTGGGATTGATAATAAGCAACAAGTGGCTTAGTTTCATCTTGATAGACTTGCAAGCGATGCTTAACTGTTTCAGGCATATCATCCTCTCTTTGAATAAGAGGTTCTCCAGTAATATCATCCATGCCCTCGTTTTTAGGTGGTTGATATACAAGATGATAGTTTCTTCCAGAACCTGGATGCACCCTTCTGCCCGACATTCTATCTACGATTACATCATCATCAACCTTAATTTCAATAACATGAGTAAACTCAATTTTATTGTCAACACATAAATCTGCTTGGCCAACGGTTCTTATACCACCATCAAATAAAAAACCTTTCGCGCAGTCAGTCTGAGCAATTCGATCTAAAATTAATTCAATAATGATTTGGTCAGAAACTAGGGCCCCTGAATTCATAATATCTGTAACTTTCTTACCGAGCTCAGTCCCAGATGCAATAGCTGAGCGCAACATATCTCCTGTACTGATTTTAGGAATACTGAGAGATTCACAAATAATATCTGCTTGAGTGCCTTTTCCAGCACCTGGTGGTCCTAAGAGAAGTATTTTATTCATGTTTCTAATACTGCAAATGCAAGCAGGTGGTTGCTTTCATCGGCTAGACTAACATGGGATTTAGTGATGCCCAAGCCTTCAACATAAGATTTTGCACCAGCAGATAACAAGACTTCTGGTTTACCGAGTGAATTTCTTAATATTTGGATATCTTTTGGAAAGATTGGATCTTTAAACCCTATTCCAAGAGCTTTGACAAAAGCTTCCTTGCCTGCAAATTGTTTGCCTAGATAGTAGTGATTCGGCCCATCTGCCAATTCACTAAATTGTTCTAGCTCTTGATCGCCCAAAATTTTTTTGGCAAATGTGGACAAAGATTTCATTTTTTTAATTCTCTCTAAATCCACTAAATCTGTCCCTATTCCATAAATCATATTCTAATTTTTTTAAAAAACTCTCTGCTGCTTAATTCTCTGCCATCCAAGCATGTGCTAATAGCAACCTGTAATAACTGTTTTAATTTTAACTTATCAATTCCTTTAAGGGTTCTGTTTTTAATGGCTAAAATTTCCTTTGCCGAAAACCCTTCAACATCACCAGTATGATGAAAACCCTTTTCTGGTATATACGAATAAATGACTGAATCTTTAAACTCTGAATTATCTTTGCTGTCTGTATCAAAATTAATCCCGTAACCAAGCACATCAAGGAGATCTAGCTCAAAAACCCTTAAGTCAAGCTCAGAAACTGCATCTGCTCTAGCAAGCTCAACAAAGTTTTGGTAAAGGTCATATAGCTCTTGATTTGGAAGTCCTTTAGGCAAGAGACGCATCATTAACTCATTAACATAAAGATAGGTATAAAGATCATGTGGTCCCTTCACTGACTGAGAAACAAAATCTGAATCTATCTGGGTTAAGGTCTTCATTTCTGATTTACCGGTAACAATGATTCTCAAAGCAGAGAAAGGAAGTAAATGGCCAAAAAACTTTGATCGAGGATTTTTTGCACCCTTAGCCATAATAGAAACTTTTCCAGAAGATTCGGTAAAGACATCTGCAATGATAGATGTATCTCCAAAAGGCCTGGCATGCAAAAGAAAGCAAGGCTCCCAGTTATGTGGCATCTTGATTGCTGCCGACTCCAAGGCTGCTTAAATACTGAGCATCATTATTCCAATTCTTGTTTACTTTAACGAAAGTTTTTAATAAAACCTTTTTATGAATCATTTTTTCAAGCTCAACCCTGGTTTGTTGCCCTATTCTTTTTAAATTAGAGCCCTCATGACCTATAACAATACTTTTTTGACTATCTCTAGCAACATAAATTATGACTCCTATCGATAACATTTTGCCTTCCATTGCTTTTGTTTCTACTGCCACATACGTTTCATGAGGCAACTCATCTCCAAGCGACCGAATAATCTTTTCTCTTACAAGCTCACTAATAAAAAAGTTATCAGGGATTTCTTTTTCTTCAGGTTCTGCTGGGTATAAATGATTATTCTCTGGAAGAGATTTTTTAATACACCCTAGTAAATCCTCAACACCATCATTATTTAATGCAGAAATAGGTACATAGTCACTAAAAGAGTAGATTGAATCAATCTCTTGTATTAAAGGCAGAAGATCATTTTTATTTTCAACTTGATCAACTTTATTTAAAACACAAATAGATGGAACTTGAGTCTCTTTAATTTTCTTTAAAACCTGCCGATCCTGATTCTGCAATGAGGTTCGCTGTAAAACAAATAAAACTAGATCAGAATCCTCAATAACACTTAAGGCTGAGTGATTTAATACCTTGTTCATGGTTTTGGTGGCCTTAAGATGAATTCCAGGTGTGTCCAAGAAAATCATCTGAAATTCTTCATCAGTTTTTACCCCTAGAATGTTATTTCTAGTAGTTTGAGATTTGCGAGATGTGATAGATATTTTTTTATCTAAAATGGTATTTAGCAGAGTTGATTTTCCAACATTAGGCTTGCCAACAATAGAAATATACCCACAAAACTGCTTCTTCATGATCTATCCAATTCAAGCAAAACTAATTCAGCGACCTTCTGCTCAGATTCTTTTTTTATAGAAGCAGACGCCTGGAAAGTTTTACCATTAAAAGTAACGGTGCAATCAAAATAATTGCCTTCTTTATTAGATACAACCGAATACTTAGGCGGTTCAGTTCCTATAGCCTGCAAGGCTTCTTGCAATCTTGATTTTGCATCTTTAAGTTCTGAAGATTCATTTAAAAGGGAAAAACTATTTTGAAAAAGTTGCAAAATAAAACCTTTACTCTCCTCAAGACCTAGCTCAATGAAAATTGCTCCGATGCAAGCCTCTAGAGTCCCTGCATAAATTGAAATTTTGTGCGTCTCATCTAATTTTTTGGTCCCCTTAGAGGTTTGAAGGAGATCTTTGCAATCAAGCTGTTGAAAAACCTCTGCTAACGATTGCGTATTAACTAAGGATGCTCTCATTTGAGTTAATTTACCTTCGTCCAATTCCTCAAAACGATTAAAAAGATACTCGGATACAACAATTTCCAAAACTGCATCTCCTAAGAACTCTAACCTTTCATTATTTTGGTCTGAAGAAACGCTTTTATGTATGAGGGCTTGTTTAAATAAGGGCAGCTCCAAATATAATTTATTTACTACTAAAGAATTTTTACTCATAGCAGTTATTGAATAAAACCAGCTCTTTCAAACGATGGCAAGCAAGTCCAACACTCCCATGACATCCAAATTAGCTCCCCTGTGCCCATAAAATTCTCTCTTGGAACAAATCCCCAAAATCTAGAATCGCTCGAATTATCTCTATTGTCTCCCATAACAAAATAATGATTTGCTGGCACAATAAACTCCTCGGGATAGGACGAGCTACCTCCTACAATCCTGATTATTCGGTCAGAATTGCCAAAAGTTTCTTTTAAAAAAGTCTCTTCCTCTGTTGTGGAGATAAGCTCCTGCTGGATGGCTTTACCATTTACATAAATCTTTTTATTAAGATAGCCAATGGTATCTCCAGGCTTGCCAATTAAACGTTTTATGTATGGCACATTGACATGTGGCGGAATAAAAACAACAACATCACCATATTCAGGGTCTGCTGATAAAGCAAAAGTATCGCCAATTCTATTAACCTTTAGGCCGTAACTATGTTTATTAACCAGAATAAAATCTCCAACCCTAAGTCCAGGAATCATTGATCCAGAAGGTATCTGGTATGGTTCGTAAATAAAGGTACGTAGAATAAAAATTAGAAAGACTGGAACAAACCAGCCTCTTCCAGTTGTTTTCAGTAAAGCATTTTTGTTGAATATGCCAACCAATAAAATAATCAAACAAATCAATGAACCAATCAATAAAACTGACCCTAAATCACCGGCATTAACAAAAATTCTATAGATGCCAACCAGGGATGATGAGAGGCCTGTGATATAAATAATTTGCTGCGATTGATCAGTTAATGTTTCCTGCAAGACTTGATACATCCATATTCCTATCAGGCCAAACACTGCTAGCAAAGATAATAAGAAGATCGGATCTCCAAACATTATTTCTCTCCTGAATTGAAATAATTTAAAAAGGCTTCCTGAGGTATTGAGACTCTTCCAAACTGTTTCATTTTCTT
Organism: uncultured SAR86 cluster bacterium; assembly: GCA_902513515.1. GTDB lineage: Bacteria > Pseudomonadota > Gammaproteobacteria > Magnimaribacterales > D2472 > D2472. The sequence goes on along the minus strand of CABXNE010000018.1, from coordinate 10,885 downwards.
TTTGCCTTCTTTCTGCTTCTCAAGCAGTTTCTTTTTACGCGTGATATCTCCACCATAACATTTTGCAGTAACATTTTTCCTCAGAGCCTTCACTGTCTCACGAGAGATAATTTTAGAGCCCAAAGCAACCTGAATCGGTATATCAAACATTTGTCGGGGAATAAGTTTTTGTAAATTCTTTGCTACCTCCCTTCCTCGGCTCATCGCAAAATCTTTATGAATGATTAGAGACAAGGCATCGACAGCGTCATTATTAAGCAACACATCTAATTTAATTAAATTTGAGGCTTTAAATTCTGTGATGTTGTATTCAATAGAAGCATAGCCTTTGGTGGTAGATTTTAGTCGATCAAAAAAATCAATGATGACTTCTGCAAGCGGTATTTCAAAGACTATGGAGACCTGATTACCGAAATATGTCATCTCTTTCTGAGTGCCTCTTTTTTGCGTACATAATGTAATTACATTCCCTACATAATCTTTTGGGGTCAAGATAGTTGCTAAAACATAGGGCTCTCTGATTTCATTAACATTACTAAGAGCTGGAAGTTGAGATGGACTATCGCAATCTATGATCTCACCATCAGTCTTTACCACTTGATATTGAACGGACGGTGCAGTAGAAATTAGATTCAGGTCATACTCTCTCTCAAGTCTTTCTCGAACGACCTCTAAATGCAGTGTTCCCAAAAAACCACATCTAAAACCAAACCCCAATGCATCAGATACTTCAGGCTCATAAATCAAAGCAGAATCGTTTAATACTAGTTTAGAAAGAGCATCTCGAAACTTTTCATACTCATCTGAGTCAACGGTAAACAAGGATGCAAAAACTTTTGGCAGAACTTTTTGAAACCCAGGTAAAGGTTTAGATTTTTCATTTTTAGAATCTAAAATTGTGTCGCCAACCGGCGCTCCCTGAATATTTTTTATCCCCGCAACCATGTAACCAACCTGCCCGACATTTAGTTCTTTTTTTATAATCTTTTTTGGTGAAAAAATTCCAATCTGATCTGCCGAATATGATTGCTGCGTTGAATAGACCTTGATTTTCTGGCCCTCTTTAATAGACCCGTTTATGACCTTAATCAGAGAGACCACTCCTAAGTATGAATCAAACCAAGAATCAATAATCAAAGCTTCAAAGTCTGCATTTGGATCGCCTTCAGGTGGTGGAATATTATCCACCAAAAGATCTAGAAGCTCCTCTATACCTTGGCCAGTCTTAGCGCTTACCAAAGGTGCGTTAGTTGCATCAATGCCAATCATGTCTTCAATTTCTTGTTTGACTCTATCTGGTTCTGATTGTGGTAAATCAATTTTATTTATTGCGGCCAACACCTCGAGGTTTTGATCTACTGCTGTATAACAATTAGCTAATGTTTGAGCTTCTACACCCTGTGATCCATCAACAACCAATAAAGCACCTTCGCATGCAGATAGAGAACGAGAAACCTCATATGAAAAATCTACATGTCCAGGTGTATCAATAAAATTAAGTTGATAGGTTTGGCCATCTCTATTGTAATCAAGGGTCACGGCTTGCGCTTTGATTGTGATGCCGCGCTCTCTTTCTATGTCCATGGAATCAAGAATCTGCTCAGACATTTCTCTTTCAGAGAGACCTCCACAATATTCTATCAACCGATCGGACAGAGTTGATTTCCCATGATCAATATGGGCAATAATGGAGAAATTTCTAATATTTTTCATCTTCTAAATCAATGCATGACTATTCTATAAGAAAAGCTGATCTGTTATCAGCTTTTCTTATGCATTTAAGATGGATTTAATCTACGGTTACCGCAACAATGAATGTGTTATTATCTCGACGCCCTACAATAGCTAATTTGTTGCCTTCATCAAACGTCTTGATCAATTCCTCAAAAGACTCAGCATCCTCAATTGAATAACGCTTACCCTGAGATCTAACTTCAGTGATAATATCCCCTCTTGTTAATTTGCCATAAGCAGGAGACCCATTATTAACTCTTAAGACCAAGACTCCATTTTCAGGGTCACTTGGTCGAGAATTCTCTTCTGAAAGATCTTCTATCTTTAAGCCCAATGGATCAGTAGAAATTTCAGTTTTAGCTGGTATAAATGTTCTTTCATCAGCGGGTAATTCTCCTAGAACAAATTTTAAGTTGATATTTTTTCCATCACGAAAAACCTTTGCATGCACCTTTGTTTTAGGTTGTATTCTTCCAACAACATGAGGCAAATCAGAGCCAAATTTAATTTCTTTGCCGTTAAATTCAATAATTACATCTCCTGCTTGTAAGCCAGCATCATCGCCAGATTCGCCTTTTTCAACATCAGTAATAAGAGCGCCATAAGGTTTTTCCATACTCAATGCTTCAGCAAGATCATTATCAACCTCACCAACCCTGACACCAAGATATCCCCGAGCAACACTGCCTTCTTCAATAATCTGGCTAGCCACTTCCATGGCAACATCTATAGGTATTGCAAATGCAAGGCCTTGATAGCCTCCACTTCGGGAATAGATTTGTGAATTAATTCCCACAACCCTTCCATCTAAATCAAATAATGGTCCTCCAGAGTTCCCTGGATTAATTGCAACATCGGTCTGAATAAATGGGACATAATTTCCAATGTTTTGATTCTGAATACTTCTTCCTTTTGCGCTAACAATTCCAGCAGTAACTGAAAAATCAAAGGAGAATGGAGATCCAATTGCAACAACCCAATCTCCTACCTTTAGATTTTCACTATCACCAATAGAGACTTTTGGTAAATTTTTACCTTTAATCTTTAAAACAGCTAAATCTGAAAGAGGGTCAATACCAACTACCTCTGCAGAAAACTCTCTCCTGTCGCTCAAAGAAACTGTAATTTCTTCAGCCTCATCAACAACATGAAAGTTTGTCAATAAATAGCCATCTTTAAAAATGAATCCAGAACCATATGCTACAGCCTCTCTTGTTTCAGGCTGCTGAGGTTGTGGGAAACCTCTGCCTCTAGGGATGCCAAATAACCATTCATCGAAACCTCTTAGTGAATTTTGCATTTTAACCTCTTTACGAGAAGTTATATTCACAACAGCAGGAGCTGATGCTTCAACTAACTCGGAAATATTAGATGGCAATGCAGCGTTAATGAAGGATGAAAATCCTAGAACGAATAAAAGAGCAATCTTGTTTTTATAAAGATTCATATCACTTCCTTTGATAAATTGATTGGATCATTGGATCAGCTACCGATGGAGGAACATCGCCATAAGCAGTTAACAATCTTCCATCTTGCAACGGAATTAAATAAATCCAGTTATTATTTGCTTTAAAGTATCTTACCTTTTTAATGCCAAGTTGTTTATTTTCAAGGTGAAAAAATAAATTATTTCTCCCATTTGAATATTGATTGGGGTTGTCTGGATTTACAGAAAAGCCTACCGGAATCCAATTTTTAGAAACTTGCTGAGAGTTATGAGATTGATTGGATTGCATAATATCAATCATATGCTCCATGATATTTTGATCTGCATTCAACAATTGATTTTTGGCCTGATCACTTGAAATTGCTGATGAAAGCTGCAAAGAGCTACCTCTATCAACCTGAAAGCGATCATCGTCAAACTGATACAAAATGATTAATGTAATCATGACGGTTGCTGCAGCGGTTACCAAATTGCTCATCACAGGGTTAATTTTGCTGAGGTACTCTTTTATAAATGAAACTTTTGGAGCTTTTTGTTCCGAATGTCTTTGGATCAGCTCTGAAATAAGTCCAAATTTCTTGAAAGTCTCTTTTAAAACTTCATCAGAAACCATTGTTTCTATGCCTTCTTGCATTTCTTTGTGTGAAAGTTCGCCGTCATACAAGGCGGATAGCTTCTCTAAATTTTTATCCATTTAAAATATTCTCCTGATCCATAAATTCTAATATTAGTTGTCTAGCTCTAAATATTCTTGACCTTACAGTTCCAATTGGGCATTTAAGAATTTGCGCTATCTCATCATAGGTTCTTCCGTCAATCTCCCTTAATGTAAAAGCAGTTTTAGTATCAGCGTCCAAAGTTTGTATGAAATCTATAATTTTATTTTCAGATTCTTTTGCTATTAGCTCGGTTTCTGGTGAAAGATACTGAGGAACATCATGCTCATTTTGATCTAAAGAGTCTGTAATCTTTGAACTTTTAGAAAAACTACTAGCAAAATCATTTTTTGCCAGGTTTATTCCTATTCTGTAAATCCATGTAAAAAGTGCGCTGTCGCCCCTAAAAGAATCAATTTTTTGCCAAACTTTAATAAATGTTTTTTGGCATAACTCCTCAGCTTGATCTGGAGATTTGGTATATCCGATCAAAGAAGACATTAGTTTTGGCTGGTATTTTAAAACCATGGCTTCAAAAGCCGCTGCATTTCCAGCCTTAATTGCATTTATAAACACTTCATCCCCTTTGCTAACCCCCATAAGTTTCCTCGCTCGTTTGGACAAAGATAAAAGTAAATAGTTTCACTTATTTATAAAGTTTTTTATGTTCTTTAAAATAAAGCTCTCTTTTTCAGAGCTATGCAAAGATTCATTTTTAAAAATAAAGTCATAAAGAGGCTGATCCTCTAGATCTAAAATACTATTGAACATCTCAAAATCTTCTTTTGAAAGAGAGTCCAACTTATCCTCACTGTATCTTCTAAACAGAAGGTCCAGCTCTCTAAGACCTCTTCTACATTTCCATTTAGTTTTATTAATGTCTGTATTCATTTTCTAGGCTAATATAATATCTTTATTAAAACTTTTTTTAATTAAATCAATTGTTAAATTCTGAATTTATAAAATATGGGGCTGTCAACCTTGAGGATATTGAAGCAATTCATTTAAATGGTGATTTTGACTCCGTCTTAGACCTTTTACAAGGACAAGTAACGTCAGATTGCACTCAAATATCTGAACAATCAGGCCAAATCTCTTCGTTATGCAACGAAAAAGGTTTTATTTTATGCAACTTCGAAATTATCTTAGATCAAAATAAATGGCTTATCATCATTGACAAAGCCGTAAAAGGTATTTTTTTAGATGAAATAGCCAAGTTTTTGCCATTTTATAAAGTTTCTGCTGAGCTCCTTGGCTACAAGGTCATTGGCGTTTCAAGGAAAAAAGATGAGCCAATGCCTGCATTAGAGCATCTTATTTTAAAGTCTGACAAAGCAACTCTGTCTTTATTAATTGATAAAGATAACCAATATCAACGTGAACTAGATAATCTCAGTATAGACAGATGGGCTATAAATAGAAAAATTATGGGAGATCACCAGATTAAGTATGAGGAAAGAGGTAAATATAGACCTCATGAATTAGGCCAACACAATACTAGGGTTAGCTTTAGTAAAGGTTGTTTTAAAGGACAAGAAATAATTGCAAGAATGGAATATCTTGGTAAATTAAAAAAAGAAACCCGATTAATTACTCATTCAAGCCAAGAAGAAGTTTCAGAATTTACAATCATTGGTTGCAGCTACCAGGATCAAGAAATAATTTTTTCATCTTGCCTTGGAAAAATAGATAGCTTTTCTTAAAAAAGCACTAATCTAGTTTCCAGTTAATTTCACTAGAACCATCTTCTCTTAAAATTTTATTAATTTTAGAAAAATGTTTGCACCCAAAAAATCCTCTATAAGCAGAAAGAGGAGATGGATGAGGAGCGGTTAAAATTTTATTATGCTTTTTATCAATTAAATTATATTTTTTTTGTGCTGAGCTCCCCCATAAAACAAAAATCATATCTCCCCTCTTGCTCAACTGAAAAATAATTTTATCTGTTAATTTATCCCAACCAATTCCTTGATGCGAGTTTGGTCTTCCCTGTTCAACTGTTAAGACAGAATTTAATAGTAAGATTTTTTGTTGAGCCCAATAAGTCAAATCGCCATGTCGAGAAATAGGAATATTTAAATCATTTCTTAGCTCAAGAAAAATATTTTTTAAAGAAGGTGGGATCGTTATTTCTTTATTTACAGAGAAAGACAATCCGTTTGCCTGCCCAAGACCATGATAGGGGTCTTGTCCTAAAATTAATACTTTAGTTTCCTCAAAAGCAACTAATTCTAGAGCTCGAAATATAAAAGGAATCGGTGGGAATATTCTTAAATCTTTAATATTTAATTTCATAAATTTTAGCTCAATCTCAGCTAAAAAATCTTCACAAAAACCTATACCAAGTGGCTCTAGCCATGAATCAGGAAAATTTAAAATATTCAAAAAAATTACTCTAAAAAACTGCTTAAATTTTATCCACAGAAACTGTGGATAAAGCTTGGGATAACTTAATATTCTTATATTTTAGACTGATTTAATAAGGTTTCATGCAAATTGATCAAAAACTAATCAATTAATAATAAAATAACGGCAAATCAGGTATTTATACTATATATTGCTTCTGCTTAAGCATTTTTGGGTGGGTTTTAATAGAGCTTCAATAACACTATTTTGTTCTGTGGGCAAGTATTTTTTTAAAAAAAAATAAATTAGAATAGATCATCCTTATAGTAGCTATAAATAATCCGTATGAATGATCAAAAAAACACCCTTTTTTCAGAATACAACATGAATGGTTTAAGACTAAGAAATAGAGTTGTAATGGCGCCTATGACTAGGAATTTTTCACCAAATGGAGTCCCTAAAGATTATGCTCCAAACTACTATGCTCGAAGAGCTAAGGGTGGCGTTGGCTTGATACTAACTGAAGGAGTGGAAGTCAGTCATCGAGCTGCGAGCGGTTATCCAAATTGCCCAAATTTAGAAACAGATAAAGCAAAAAAAATGTGGGAAAAAGTCGTCAATGAAGTTCATAAAAATAACTCGTCTATCTTCTGTCAGCTCTGGCATGTGGGTGGAATTAGAAAACCAGGCATGCCCCCTATTCCAGATGTTCCTGGATTCACTCCATCTGGTTATGTAATTCCGGGTAAGAAAGTGGCACACGAAATGACATATGAGGAAATTAAAGAATTGGTTGAAGTCTATGCCGAGGATGCAAAGATTTGTGAGGAGATTGGATTTGATGGAGTGGAAATTCATGCAGCGCATGGGTATCTAATTGATCAGTTTTTTTGGGATCAAATTAATTTAAGAACAGATAAATATGGTGGCTCCATTGAAAATAGATCAAGACTTGCTAAAGAAATTCTCGAGGCATCACAAAAGAAAACTTCTAATAGTTTTAAAGTTGGGATAAGGGTTTCTCAATGGAAACAACAAGACTACGAAGCAAAAATTACAAATGATGCAGTAGAGCTGAATAAATTCTTTGATATCTTAAAAAATGCAGGTGCTGATTTTATCCATTGCAGCAATCGTCGTTTTTGGGAAGGAGAATTTAATCCTAGAGGCCCAAACTTAGCCGGAGTTGCAAAAGAGGCAACGGGACTTCCCACCATAAGTGTAGGAAGTGTTGGTTTAGATAAAGAATTTACAAAGCTATACTCTGGTGATCATCAGACTCAAACTACAGATTTGGATAATCTTCATGAAAAACTAAATAAATCTGAGTTTGATTTAATTGCAGTTGGCAGAGCTCTGTTATCTGACCCTGATTGGGCAAATAAAGTGCAAGATGGAAAGGAAGACCAAATTGTCCCCTTTGATAAAAGCTTTGTTGAAAATTATATCTAAGCTGTCTTCTATCTATTATCCAAAGATCTAACGCTCATGACATGCTCAACTGATCGTAATTGCTCGATAAGCTGATTGCTTGCCTGACATTCTAGATCAATTAAGTTTATGGCTATTTTATTTCTACTTTTATTGGTCATTTCAGCAATATTAATATTACAAGCAGCAATTGAATCAGTAATTTTACTAATAATTCCTGGTTCATTTTGATTGATGATAACCAAGCGATGATTTGTGCCTCTGGAAAGTGAGATTCTTGGAAAATTTACAGAATTCAAGATTGTTCCATCTTTGAGGTAATTCACCATCTGATTTGCAGCCATCACGGCGCAGTTTATTTCAGCTTCTTTTGTGCTAGCACCCAGGTGAGGTAAAAGCACTACATCATTGATCTCAACAGAACGCTTGATTAGTTTAGGGGTTGGAAAATCTGTAACAAATCTTCCCAGGTTTCCATTTTCAAGCTCTGCTATCACATCATTACTATTAACTATGCTTCCTCTAGATAGGTTGATAAGCCTTGCTCCTTTTTTAAATTTTTTTAGATTTGATTTGTTAATAAGATTTTTAGTGGCCTCAACAAGCGGGACATGAAGAGAAACATAATCTGCTTGTTGTAAAAGAGCTTCCATAGTCTCAGCTTTTTCAACCTCTCGTGGTAACCTCCATGCGCCCTCAATTGAAATATAAGGGTCATATCCAACTAATTTCATTCCAAGAGTATGAGCTGCATGAGCGAGCATTGACCCAATGGATCCAAGCCCAATTATTCCAAGCGTCTTTCCAGCAAGCTCATTGCCTGCAAATGTTTTCTTTTGAGCTTCCATCGCCTTGTTTAAATCTTGTGCATCTTCAAGATCAAGCTTTTTTGCAAATTCAATACCCTCAATAATGCCTCGAGAAGAAAGCAACATACCGCATATTACAAGCTCTTTTACTGCATTTGCATTTGCACCAGGTGTATTAAAAACAACGATCCCTTTCTTGGTTGCATCTTCTATAGGTATATTATTTATTCCTGCTCCCGCCCTAGCTATGCATAGAAGATTTTCTTCAAAATCTTCGTCTGAAAGATTATGGCTCCTGAGCAAGATCGCATCAGGATTTTTAGAGACCTCTTTAAATTTCTGATTGAGAAGAATCTTAAGGCCATCTTGGGCAATATTATTGAAAGCTCTAAAATTAAACATGTTTTCCAGTCAGGGGGACTTAGTTAAAAGTGAGATTTTATTATAATAAATACTAAACAAAAACATATAACACTATTTAATTCAAGAAATTTAAAAATAGGTCATGCAGGAAGCTCAGAAATCACGCTAGAGAAATTTTTTATTGCATTACATGTTATTGGTATATTTTTAATTATATGCGTCTAGGAGCACTCTAAGAAATTTTCTCCACTCAGTTAGGTCCTCCGGATCAAAAATTTTCTCTCTAGGTTTATATATGGTTGCTTTATTTAATTTTTCATTCTGCAAATCGTCAATCGTAAAGAAACTAGACCCTAGCCCAGCAGTAATCGCAGCACCTATAGCTGTTGACTCTAGGCTTGAAGGAGCTTGTACCTCCTGAGCCAAAAAATCTGCAAGTAACTGACAAAAACTTGTATTAGCAGCCATGCCTCCATCAATAGATAAGTGTTTAATTTCTATACCATCCATTTTTAAAGCTTCTTTAATATCAAGTACTTGGTAAATTAGAGCTTTAAATGCAGCTGTAACGATATCTGTCTGTGTTGAGTCTCTGGTTATACCGTAGAAAGCTGCTCTTATTTCCGCATTCCAATGAGGAGCTCCAATTCCTGTAAAACCAGGAATAAATAACACTCCATTAGAATCACCTGTTTTAGAAAGTAATTTTATGCTTTCTGCAGAATCTGGAAAAAACTTCATGTTATCTCGTAGCCATTGAACGATGGTTCCAGCAGAAAAAATACTGCCCTCTAATGCATAAGATACTTGGCCTGAAAGACCGTATCCAACAGTATTTAGAAGTCCCGAAGTAGACTGCAAAGATTCATCACCAGTATTTACCATTAGAAAGCATCCTGTACCAAATGTTGCTTTCATTTCGCCTGGTTGAAAACACCTCTGCCCTACCAATGCACTCTGCTGATCACCAATCACACCTGTAATTTGAAGCGTCTTATCGCCCCTTACAAGGGTACCAAAATTACTATCAGATAATTGCACCTCTGGAAGCATTGAGGCTGGAATATTAAAAATCTTAAGAAGCTCAGGATCCCAATTTTTTATGTGTATGTTATATAAATTTGTCCTAGATGCGTTTGTAACATCGGTTTTATAAACATCTCCATTGCTTAGCTGCCACATCAAATATGTATCTACTGTACCGAAACGTAACTTACCTTTTTCGGCTTTATCCCTTGCGCCATCAATATTATCTAAAACCCAAGATATCTTTGTTGATGAAAAATAGGGGTCGAGTAAAAGGCCCGTTTTGCTCCTTATGACTTCCTCATAACCATCCTGTTTAAGTTTCATGCAATGTTTGGCTGTTCTTCTGTCTTGCCAAACAATTGCGTTATAAATTGGTTGACCAGAATCCGCATCCCACACCAAAGTTGTTTCACGTTGGTTAGTTATTCCAACAGCTGAGATATCAGGACAAATATCAAGAATAGGATCAATGGTTGCATAGACAGAATCCATCAATTCCCCAGGTTCAATTTCCACCCAACCGTCATTAGGGTAAATTAATGGGTATTCTTTTTGTTCTGAATGGATGATATTTAGATCTTTATCAAACGCCACGGTTCTTGTGCTAGTCGTGCCTTGATCTATAGCTATTAACACAGACATATAAGTACCAAAATTTTTATTTTATCCACAATTTACTCACTTTATCTTCACAATCAATAAACACCATTTATACAGCATATTGTGGAAAATTTAAAAGAATTCACAATATATTGTGTTTTTTACTTGATTATTTATCCACAATGTAAGAATATTGACGTTGGTTAAAGAGATTTAAAAAAGACGTTTTGACCCCACCCATTGGTAAATTTTTTAGAAAACTTATCAACGAAAGAAAAAAACATAGAGGATAAAAATGACAATACAAGAGTTAGAGAAGACTCAAGAAGGTGCTGGGCAAGAAGCAATTGGATCAATACCATCTGAAGATTTAAATATAACGGCGCCTGGAAAACTAAGGGTAATAAAACGTAACGGTAAAGTTGTTCCGTTTGAAGAAGACAAAATAAAAGTAGCTGTTACAAAAGCTT